>JAOZRQ010000337.1 GCA_029940115.1 Desulfobacterales bacterium | reverse complement strand
GTATCCTGTCTCCATCCTTTCTGCAAGCCTCGGAATCAATTCCGAGGCTGAAAGCGCAAGCAGGCTGAAGCCAGCTGTCACGACTGATGTGACAGTGCGCTTCAGCGCACTTCCGCTTTCAGACGGGGAATTGATTCCCCGTTTTCGTATTGACAGCCATTATGATATGATTCCTGTCTTTATCCTGAATGCAAGGTTCGGAATCAGATTTCGGCTTTCAGCTCGATCATCTGGCTTCCGAACATCGGCTCGACAACTTTGTGAACACCGTGTTCGGCATCCTCCTCGTCAAGTATGCGTACCAACTGGTATTCGGACAGGATGTTCAGATCACGGTCCAAGGTATGGAAGGTGCGATTCATTTCGGCTGCCAGCTCACTGAGGAGTATCCGATCCCTGCCTCGCATATGACGCACCAGTCTGGTCCGCTCAGGATTCAGGAGGCGGATCAGATCCGCAGGTTCAACCGGGCAGTTGTCCCCGCAGTCCGTGAAAGAGGATGGGTTTTGATCCATCACCTCTCTCCACTGGCCTTGGGTCACCTCGGTGGTCTGCATGTAAAAGGGCTGTGTCAGGGTGACTTCATGCAGGGTTTCACCATCATTCCTGCCCGGCTCATCATCAGGGCTTCCCATCATGAACGTGCCTGCGGGGATGAGGTTGAAGGTCATGCCGAGGGTGTTTGTCTCGGATTCAAGCTCGGATGCCTGCTTTGCCGCGCTGAAGGTTCCGAAGAAAGGGCCGTCGCTCCATGTGCCTGTCATGTTTCCGGCATCATCTATGCGCCCGCTGAACTGGCCTTCTCCAGGGGTGTAGGTGAAGCTCACGTTTCCCTCGGCATCCGTTGTGCCGGTGACGGTCATGGTGCTGTCAAAGCTGTCACGGGCAGTGCCGGTGATGGCTCCTTGGGAATCGATGTTCAGCGTCAGATCGCCGGTGAGTGTGCCGCCCGATTCCGCCGAATAGTTGCCTGTGTAATCCCCTGCGAAGCGATCCACACCTGTGGCCGCATCTTCGACCGCAAAGGTGACATAGATGGCATGATCCGCTGAGACGTTCACAAAGGTGTGTGCGTTTTCCGCATCCACAGACACATCGTCAACCAGAACATCCAGCACTTTATAGCCCTCAGCAGGTGTCATGGTAAATGTCTGATTCGCTCCTTCGTTTACAGCAACCGAACCGCTCGGGCTGATAGTCCCGTTCTCTCCGGCTGTGGCCGTTATCGTGTATTGGACCTCACCGCAGTCATGCGTCACCGTTGCGCCCCGTTCTTCCAATTCAGGAATGTAAACGGCGCATGAAGTGTCACTCAGAGGATTGTTTCCAAGATAAAGGTATGTCAGAGCGGTAAGAGAAGCGAGCGGACTTATATTGCTTATCTGGTTGTATTCAAGCCCAAGCGATGTCAGGCCAGTAAGAGAAGCTAATGCACTTATATCGCTTATCTGGTTGTCGTAAAGAGAAAGCGATGTCAGGCTGGTGAGAGAAGCTAATGCACTTATATCGCTTATCTGGTTGCTGTAAAGCCGAAGCTCTGTCAGCCCGGAGAGAGAAGCGAGCGCACTTATATCGCTTATCTTGTTGCTCCAAAGATCAAGCGATGTCAGGCTGGTGAGAGAAGCCAGCGCACTTATATCGCTTATCTTGTTGCCGCTAAGATCAAGCGATGTCAGACTGGTAAGTTCAGTCAGCGGACTGATATCAGCTATAGAGTTGGAGGTCTCACCCGTGGTGCCGAGAATAAGCCAAGTCAGATTTTTACAATATTCCAGCCCCTCAATATTCTCAATCTCTCTGCCCATGGCAAACAACTCAGTCAGCCCTTCCAAGTCCGAAGCATAAATATCGTCCACGGACTTGCCGATTGCCTCTCTCACAGCGGCCTCAAGATTAGCGTCCGTAAACGTAACAATCTCATCTTGCACCGTAAACGAAGCCGAAGCCTCTCCAGTTGCCCCGCCGCTATCTGTGACCGTCAGCGTTACTGTGTATGTTCCAGAGTCCAGGTCGCTCTTTGTAAAAAAGTCGCCTGTGGCCCCATATATCGAGTCAGTGTTCTGGCTTATGTCCCACTCAAAATTCTCTCCGCTCAATTCATCGTCTTCGGGATCATAAGCTGTACCGCTGAAAGAGATTTCCACGCCTTCATTGAAAGTCTCTCCTTCTGATGGGCTAACGATGCTGACAAGAGGCTTTATGTTCACCGTTATCGCGATAGTTTCGGAATCACTCAGATTCGGCGTACCGTCATCTGTCACTGTAAAGGTTACATCATAAGTTGTTGTTTCGGGTGTTTGACCGTAGAAATCCGGTGTCCAGGCGAATCTGTAGATATCCGGATTATCGGCATCCTCATAAAAACTTGCACCATAAAGAGGCGAAACAGGGGAACCGAGATTCTCACTATTAGTAAACGTGAGCGTGTCTCCCTCATCTGGATCGGTGGCTGAAACTGAGAATGTAAGGAGTTCGCCTTCGTTCACAGACTGCGCTCCGATTTCGGAAAGAACTGGAGGCTGGTTGGATTGTTCCACCGGAGCCATGTCAATCACCTCCGCATCATACGTCTCCCCCACGGTGATGGTGACATCGCCTTTCTCCCCGCGATACACCTCTCTGCCACCATCATCCAACCCAGAGACGACAATCCGCCGGTCTGTCCCGGCCCGTACCCTTTCTATGATGCCTTTATGTGCGTCACAGTTCCATCGGGGAGGCTCATCAATGAGCGGCTTGTCATCATAATAGATCTGGGCCGTCACCTCGGCAACCCCCTTGCCCTGACAGTCAAAGGCATCCCGGGCCTGCTGTCCGTCCATCCAGTTCAGTTGGAACGCAACCGCACCGGTCCCAGACGCCTCAATTTCGGAGACGTCATCCGTCGAAGAATCACCGCCCCCGCCGCAGGCAGGGGCCATGATCATCAGAAAAAGGCAAAGCGCGCAACACGCCAGCCGATGACAATCGAATCTGATCATTTTTTCCTCCATATGAATATGGTTGTTGGTCGTTGCTTGTTGTCCAACCACTCGCAACAACCCACTGATCACTGACACTGATCACTGTTCACTGATCACTGATCACTGAACCTCACCATCCAATCCTGACACCACCGGTGTCACTCACCTCAACGGTGAACGGGTACGGATCGGGATTCAGCAGGTTTCCGCCCGCATCCTTGAAGCCTTGCAGGGAGAAGTTCACGACCCCGGCCTGTCCGGACAACTGGATGACAAGGGTGCGGTGGTCTCCCCCCCAATGATCGCGGTAGGCCCAGGTCGGATCCGCAAAGATCGTCCCGGCTTGGGTGTCCATGGCCTCGCTGAATTCGATGGAGAAGCTCTCCCCGGGAGCGATGGCCGAGGGCGGGGATGAGGTGACGGTGGGCCTGCTGCTGCCACTGCTGTCATCACTTGAGTCAAGGAGCAGCACCCCGCCGCCGACCGCGGCCGCGCCGCCCAGACTGATGCCGACAATCGCGGCTGTCGAAAGTCCGGCTCCTGTTCCGGCCGCTCCCGCGGCCGTCGCGGTTGTTGCGGTTGTCGCAGTGGTTCCGGTCGCGGCAGATGCGCCGACTGCCGCGCCGGCGGTCGCACTTTGGATCCCCGCGTAAAGCCCCGCCACCACACCAAAACGGGCAGAGGACTCCACCACGTCCATCACAATCGAATCGTTGAAGCCTTCGGGCGGCTCGGTCATCTCAGGCAGCTCCATGCTGACCCGGATGTCCCCCTCGGCACTCACCTGTTGCCAGTCGGGGACCCGGGGGGAACCCCCTTTCATCATCCGAAATTCTCCGGTTTTGACTGGTTGGCCGCTGGCCACCGCCAAGAAAAGATAGATGATGGCTTGGGTGTTTTTGCTCGGCGCGGGCAGAATGCCTTGGTACAGGCCATGCCCGATATCGGAGAGGCCCACAAACACGAAGTTGGCCTGCTCCTTGGTCTTGAAATAGCACCGGACCAGTTTCACGCCTGCCTTGTCCGTGACCGCCGCCTCCACCCGGATCCGGCTGCCGGGGACAAAGTAGCTGACCGGCTCATGGGAGATTTGCGTGGCCGGTGTCGCGGCCACCGCGTCTCCCAATCCGCTGACAGGCAACAGCATCATCCCCGCGACCATCACGGCGAGTGCTCTTGCACACACCCTTGAAACCTTCTTCATGAAACCTCCTCCTTTTGATTGACTCGTTCGTTGTTCACAGAAACCCGGCTTCTGAAAGCGAAGCCGAATTTCTTTTTCAACCTCTCCTGTACCTCTTATCATATGATACAAGAGAAAAAGACATTTTTTGCACGCCAGCTGAAAAAATGCTGATTATAACGGATTTGAGGGAGCCCCCGCCCATGCCCGTGCCTCATGTGGCAGAGCCTCCCCTCATGCGTTACGAGGGTTTCTTTGTTCTTGGTTCTAACGGTTTTTGTGGTTTCCGACACGGGCTGGGAATTGTGATCCGCGGATGGACGCGGACGGCCTGCGTTCCGGGCAGGGTGCGGGCTCATCCGCGGTTTGTCCCTCAGGCCGACTTTCAGGATCGCAACTGTCTGAAATCACACACAACCACAAAATCCGTTAGAATCAGCTTTGTTCTCATTTCTTCCTTTTCTTGATATCCTTCATGGGGCAGGTGTTCACCTGAAGGGTCGTCTGAGCCGCGTATTTTCGGGACCGGTCAATCATATTTATCAGCTCCAAAAAACGGGGATCACTCGGCGGAAATTCCGCACCCATCAGTCTTTCCAAGGCCGGGGGGCTGTTCCTGAAGGCAAAGAGCATGAGATGTTCGGTCCCGAAATTGGGTGGCAGGACCCGTCCCATGTTCAGAAGCTGCAATTCCTTGTTGGCCTTGACAGGTACAAGCTCTCTTTTGTTGAAGGGATAGATGATCGAGACATATCCCTTGGGATCAATATTGATGAGCAGGATATGCGCGTCGGCCTCGGTCCGGATTTTGAACCCGATCACATCATTCTCCACCAGCACTCCCTTTGAATCCGTGAGATCAAGAAACACGTTGAATGTCTGGTCCGGAAACGACATGCGAGTCAGATCCCTGAGCCGGGTCCAGCGTCGGATCCGCTCGACCACCTCATCCGGCTTCTGTTTCGGGATTTCAGTCAGTATGCTGTCATTGGGAAGATACAGGACATACATGCTCCCTTCTTCCCGGATCAGAATATGATACCTCCTTTCCACGAGTGTGACCCCCGGGATGCCGGCGATAGTCTCTTTGAGGCTCCGGGCCCCGTTCCCCAACTGGATTTTGAACAGCTTTTCCTCAGGATCAGGAACCGGTTTTCCGGGAACATCTCTTTTGAATACCGGCTGATCCAGCGCTGACTTGTTTTTCTCAGAGTAAAGGATCTGAGGGGTATGACCGAAATTCTTTTTGACATCGGATTTCACATACTGATGCAGCTCGTTGTAAGTGACTTTTTTGTCGTTGTTGGTATCCCCTCTGCCTTGGAACGCAAAGAGCAGGGAATTGGTCAACGCGCCGTGGGGAAGATCGTCAACGGTCTCTTTCCCCCGCTGAATGTCGTCAAGGGTGATATCCCTCGCCACTTCAAGTTTGGAGGCTGCGGAGATGTAGATGAGATGATCATACGGATAGGGCGGCTTCTCGATTTTATATTTGTTGTAATCATAACCTGACATGTTCAAGGCAGGGTCAGACAGATCCTCCAATTCGACATACTTGGGTTTGCCATAGCTTTCCAGGTCGCGTATGGCCTCTCCTGAATAGCATGCGTCAAACACGGCCAAGATCTGTCGGTCTTTGTCGAGATGTTCCAAGACGGGCCTGAGGTCCTGTTTGCCGATAATCAGTCTGGCCAGTGTCTTCGGGATATCTACATCAAATCGGAAATCTGACGGAATCAGCGCGCCGGTGTGAGGATCAATTTTCCAGGTTTCGCCTGCAAAAAAACTGGTTCCGTGGCCGCTGAAATAGACAAAGATGAAATCACCCGGTCTTGTGGAGCGCGTCAGATCATTCAGGGCCTTCATGATGTTCGTCTTTGTGGCCCGGTGATCGGTCAGGGTGATGATGTTGGCCGTGGGAAAACCGAATGTGTGAGCCAGCAGTTTTTCCAGAGATATGATATCATTCGCCGGGCCTGCCAATTGCTCTGCCGGGCCAAGGTGCGGATAGGCACCGATGCCAATGAGCAGCGCATGGTTCGCCGCACACACGGTTGAAACCGCGAGCGGAAACATCCAAAAGAGAATCAGTAATGCCTTTATCGTTTGTCTCATTTTTTTCCTCCCATGTAAATCAGGTTTGAGGGTTAGGGAAACTCGGCTTTTCCCAAGCCCGACGTCAACCCAGCCCCAAAAAGCCGAGTTTCTCCCCCCAGTTTGTCGGTTCAAGGGAAACTCAGCTTTTTCCAAGCCCGACATCTGCCCGCCCGAGAAAGTCGAGTTTCTCCCCCCCCAGTTTGTCGGTTCAAGGGAAACTCGGCTTTTTCCAGGCCCGACATCTGCCCGGCCGAGAAAGCCGAGTTTCTCCCCTACTACAGCAACTTGTAAATTCGTCACCCCCGCTCCCGCCGGCTTCGGCGTGAGCTCAGACTTCGGCGAGCCCTGTCGAACCGTCGAACGATTGCCAAATCCGGCGGCTTGGATCACCGCCGGATTTGGCAATCCGGCGGGAGCGTGAAGGGGGGCACGGACTTGCAAAGTGGTGTACTACGAACTTATGGCCGGGCAGTCATTTCCGGTTCAACCGGATTTTCACCCGTCTGTTCAGTCCGTTCTCCGGGTCATCCGGGTAGAGCGGATCGTTTTCGCCTCGCCCTTCTGTCAGCAGACGATTCCCGCATAACTTCCTGAAGTTTTGGGCCAGATACGACCTGACCGCCCGGGCCCGCTTCTTTGAAAGCCCCATATTGTACTCGTCGCTTCCCTTGGCGTCGGTATGTCCGATCAGGGTGAAGGTATTTCTTTCAAACGCATCGTCACTCAGGGCAAGACCGAGATTGTGAGTCTGCTCCTTCCCCTTGGGGTTGAGCGAGGCCAGGTTGTAATCAAAATGGATAAAGAGATCCAGGACC
This sequence comes from Desulfobacterales bacterium, assembly GCA_029940115.1. GTDB lineage: Bacteria > Desulfobacterota > Desulfobacteria > Desulfobacterales > 4be13 > JAOZRQ01. Next base: position 592 of record JAOZRQ010000337.1, on the reverse strand, counting down.
GGCTCCACTCCGAATGCGCGTGTGGCAGGACAGATCAGGGCATTTTTGATCTCCTTCGCGCTCATGCCTTGTTTCATCCGCTTTGTGTCAAAAGATTTAAGCTTCTGAAGCATTTTGGAATAAGGATGCCGGCGATATGATTCCTGAAAGCAGACATACGCTGCCCCGAAGTTGCCCATCTTTTCATAAACCTGCCCCAGTTTGGTCAGGATGTTGATCATGGCTTTGTCATCATGGGCCATCATTTCCCGGACGTATAACAGGGTCTGTTCGGCATCCTTGAATCGGCCCAATTTGATGTATGCCATGGCCAGTTGATACTGCGCCAGAAAGTTCTCACATGCCTCAATGGATTTCTGAAGCAAAGGGACCCTGGACTCAATATCTTCATGAGACATGGCCTCCTCATAAAGCGCACGACCCCTTTCACAATCCCCGAACGCATTCCCGCTGAACAGAACGAGCAGCATAAGACAAGATGACAGCTTGATTCTTCTCATCAGGTTGATCTCCCAAGCGTGAGGCGTGAATCACATTTCACGCCTCACGTTTCACGCCTCACGTTTCACGCCTCACGTTTCACGCCTCACGT
>JAOZRQ010000336.1:1703-7653 GCA_029940115.1 Desulfobacterales bacterium | reverse complement strand
GCTCGGCCTGGATTGCCAAATCCAGGCCGCCCGCCGGATTTGGCAATCGTTCGACTGAGCTCACGCCGAAGTCCGGCGGGAGCAGGGTGGCCGAAACGATGATCAAGGCCGTTCTGATTATACAACGCTCTTTGGGGAACCCTGCCGATACAGGGCACGGGCACGGTTTACAGCGAATTGACATCCTCCGAGCCAGCGATCCGCAATGCCATCCCCTCAACTGGCGCGGGAATCCGGCTCGTGATGACAAGTTCTCCGGGGTTTGGCCCCCAGACCAGCACCTCCGCCTTTCTTCGCCATACCACATCCAAGTTTCTGATGGTTAGCCGCTTCTCATCGCTCATCAGCCAGACCTTGTCCCCTTCCCGTAACGCCTTCCTCGGAATCACAATGACATCTTCCAAGACGGGTCCCTGAATTTCCACCTTCACATAGGTGCCGAGGAGAAGCGGGAGGGCGTTCGTTTTTTCCGATGGTTGGGACACCTTTTTGTCCGCTGGTTCCGAATTCCGGATGCTGAAAGGGTCTGCCACCGCCACAAGCAGACGGGCCATTCGTCCCACCGGGTCGAGGTCTCCGAGGAGTCGCAGTATGCGGCCCTGACGAGTCACTTGGGCCGTCACGTCCCTGCTCTCTTGGATCACGATGGCTGGGGAGCCTTCCGTGGCATTGACGCCGGGAATCCGAATCCATGGCAGCCGGCTCATTGGCACCGAGATTCTGACCCAGAACGTATCGGTCCCCACGAGTGTGGCCAGCCTGAAACCGGGTGTCACCGGCTGGCCCAGATCCGCAAATTTTTCTTTTACAAACGCGTTAAAAGGAGCGTTTATCTTCGTTCGCTCCATATCCAGCATGGCCTTTCTCAACGCACCCCGGGCCGTCTCCAGCGCGGCCACGACTTTCTTCAGTTGCGGGTTTCGCAGGGCCAGCTCACGGCCCTCAGCTGTGGTCGGAATCTCCGAACTGAGCATCTCCCATTCCCGTTCGGCAATGGTCTTTTTCCCCTTTTCCATCTTCAGATCCATCAGAGCGCGGGCCACCTCGGCCTTTCTCTGGTCTTTGGCGATGGTGTAGTCCCGGTCGTCAATGCGGAAAAGCAGATCGCCTTTCCTGAGCCGTCCGCCGGGAATCAGTCCGGGACCGACTTTGACAATATGCCCAGAAACTTGAGGCTGAACCCCCACTTCCCTGGCCGGAATCACAGTACCCATGGCCGTGATCCTCACCTGTTCCCGGGTCGCCTTTGCGGGGATGACATCCACAACAGGGGTTCCGATGGAAATCGGCTTCCGCTCTGCCACCGGTTTGGTTTTGATCAGGGTCCAGGCGATGAAAAGACCCCCTGCCAAAATCAGAAGAACCAACAAAAATTTGAAGAATGGTCTCATAGTTTAAAGTTTGAAACGTGATGCGTGGTGCGTGATGCGTGATGCGTGGTGCGTGATGCGTGGTGCGTGATGCGTGATGTGTGAAATTTGCAACGCTTCACGCTTCACGCTTCACGCTTCACCCTTCACGCTTCACCCTTCACGCTTCACCCTTCACGCTTCACGTTTCAAATTTTCCTCCCAGTGCTCTGTAGAGCTGAATGCGATGGGAGAGGCGTTGTTTTTTGGCGGAAATCAGGCTCTGTTCCAGTGTCTGAAGCGATTTCAGAGACGTCAGCACCCGGAGGTAATCATCCGATCCGTTGAGGTAACGGGCCCGGGATTCTTCAAGGGATTTCCGGGCAAAGCCGATCTGCGCCTTTAGTTTCTCAAGATAAATTCGCTGGTGTTCCTCCCGAACCAACGCGTCTTCGACTTCCTGAAACGCCTTGAGGGCCGTCTGAACATAGTTCGCGGTTCGCTCCTCCAAAAGGGCCCGGGTTCTCCGCACTTCCGCGGACGTGGAATCGCCTTTCCACAGGCTTGTCGAAAGGTTCCCGATAATGTCCCAGATTAGATTTTCGAGAATCCGGGTAAATTCACTCGCACGAAATCCCGCGGAGCCGTTGAGGCGCAGGGAGGGGAAATGCTCCGCAATCGCGGCCCCGACCCGGTGATCCGCGGCGTTGACCCTGAGATATGCGGCCCGCACATCAGGGCGTTTCTTCAGCACATCGGCCGGGAGACCGGTAGCAGGAAGCGCGGGCAGTTCCGGAAGAGAACGGGAGAAGCCGAGCGATTCCAGAACATCCGGTCTCGTTTGCGGCGGCTGTCCCAAGAGAACCGAAAGCTTATGCTGGAGCACCTTGATCCGGGATTCGATGAGCGGCGTCTGTGCCCGGGTGCCGGCCACCTGCTGACGTTGCTGATACACATCCAGAGCCGATACCATCCCTTGGGCGAATCGGAGTTGGATCAGCTTCAGATAGGTCTGACTGACTTCCGTCTGTTTCTGAACCAAGTCAAGAATGGCCTGTTGCTCAATGATGGAGAACCAAGTCTCCGCGACTTCAGCGGCGAGACTGACAGCCATCGAGTCCAAGTCATTCCGGGAGGCCGCCACTTCCGATTCCGCGGCACGGACGGACGCGGCCACGCGGCCCCAGAGATCCACTTCGTAAGATGCGCCGAGGCTGATGGTGTACTGATTGCCATAGGCAGCTACTGTGCCAGTTGACGCCGGGATGTTGGTCCGGCTTCGGGCGGCACCTGCCTCCGAGGTGAACCATGGCCAGCGGGATGCCCTTGCCTGATCCGCCAGAGAGCGGGTCTGCGCCAATCTGGCCCAAGCCTGCTTCAGACTCAGATTTTGGGAGAACATCTGCTCCACCAGCTGGTTCAGGTCAGGATCATGGAAGGACTCCCACCATCGTTTGTTCAGATCGGCCGTGCCGGTCCGGGAAAATGTCTCAGGCACGGGGAGGAGAACCTCTCCTGTTCGATGCGTCGTATGGCAGGCGCATAGCAGGAAGATGAGCCCTATGACAATTACTTTGTTGAGCAAGCTGTAATCTAAGCTTGAGTCTTTCCCTTCACAAAAAACCGTTTTCTTCCCCCTGACAACGCTCACTTCACACCTCTATAATATTTGATATGCGATTCAGGAACCAATTGCTCGACATAATCAGAATGGGTCGTGACAATGGACTGGTTATTTTCGCCCAACTTTGTGTAAACTTAAGAGTCTTTTCTTTTGCTCCCTCATCTTACACGCCATCCGAGATGAGCGGGAAGATCACCGCGGCCATGTATGTTGCAACGTATATTCAGAAATTTCAGTTGCCGTCTGATGGAAGTGTGAAGCTGATCATGAAACAATCTGTAATCTCTTTGGTTCGTTACAGGTCGGTCTTCTTCCAGAAGCAAAATTGCCATGACCTGCTTGGGAGACTTCCCTGTAAACAAATGGGTACAAAAATCTTTGAGTTCCTGATTATCCGAACGATAAGCGCCGTATAATCCCGCAACTGTATCACGGACTTTCTGAGCAAACTCCGCGGAAAGTTCTCCGCTTCTTATCCGCCCCCTGTTTTCAATACGATAGTTCCGAAAATCTTTGACTTCGATGAGAAACAGCTTCCGATCTGACAGCGCGAGAATATCTGCCGCTTTGGTTTCCGGGCATTTAAGGACATTATTCCGATAAAAATTTACATGGTCATACTTTCTGACCTGCCAGTTCCGGGGAAAGGAAAATGTCAGCCTGCCTTCTCTGATCTCAATCATGCCTCAATATTCCCATAGAACCATTCCTGTTTTCTGTCATGCTGTTCCAACCCTTCATCCAGAGACACGATGGTTTGCAAATCATCCATGGCGTCCCCTTTCTCCAAAGTGATGGCGTTCCCACCCTCTTTCCTCAGGCTGAAGAACTGACAGGGGATCATTTCCCCAGACGACTCAATCAGAAAGCCCAGTTCATTCATCAGAAAATAACTATGGGTGGTGATAATGGTCTGTATGGGCAATTTCGCCATGGCGATCAACATCTGTGCAATTCTCACCATGAACCTGGGATTGAGCGCGGCATCCGGTTCGTCCCAGAACAGGGTGGCGTTTTTCCTGAGCGCGCCGGTTGAAATCAGGCGGGAGAGTGCGCCGACAACGCGCGCGCCTTCTCCGACCAGGGGGATCCCCATATCCCCTTGTTCGGGGGTTTCCAGACAGAAGCGGTCCGACCGGAGACGGACACGACCTCCTATGATCTCCTCCAACGGTTTTACCAGATGGGACACCTCACGAGCCCGTTCTCCTTTCAGCGGATTTGATGACAGGGCCCGGCAAAGATCATAGAGGGTTTCGTCTGCCGTGATCTCCCCGTTTTTGTGCAGGCTTGTGAATCCGGGATAAATGCTCAGAACCTCCCTTGAGGGCAGAAACAGGGGCGCGCGCTGAAAAGAACCGGTATCCGGTGAAAATTCGGGATACTCGTCAACCTGGACCGTTGTCCGGCTATTCGCGGAAAAAGAGAAGACCAGCTCCCCCGAAGATAGATTTGCCCTGATCAGGGCCTTCTGCCTGCCCTGACCTGAACGGCAAAGCATACCCAGTTTGTCCGGTCTGAAGACACCGATGAGCTTCTCCGCCATGACCCGGCCCAGCCTTGTTCTGTCCGGGCCTCCCTTACGCGCGTCTTGCAGGGCCTGATTCATCACATAAGCAACGACATATCCCAGTCTGAGCAACAGGGTCTTGCCTGTGCTATTTTCCCCGATCACCACATTCAGGCCCGGAGAAAATTCAAATTCGGTCTCGGAAAATACCGTGAAATTTTCTATTTGCAGGGTCTTCAACATTTTTATTCCCCACTCTGGTGGAAGTCACAATGCCCCAATCTCTGTTCAAACCGCCTCCATCCCCCCTTCAAACGTCAGACGTGACGAAACCGGTGTCCTTTTAAGTCTGCCGCCGACAAACATCTCCTCGATCATCCGCGTCATCCACCCGACATAGCTTCCGGATACCAGCATCGGGTCACGCATCACGGGTCACGCATCACGCATCACGGGTCACGCATCACGGGTCACGCATCACGAGCCACGCCTAATCCTCCGCAACTTCCAAGGAGTCATCATCGGCAATTTTAAGCGGAGAATTCATCGGATCGATGGCATTCTTGTTATGAAAATCCCCCTCATTATCTTCCTCATCATCTTCGAGAAGGTCATCTATATCCTCTGCCTTCTCTTCAGTGTTCTCTGCCTGCTCCAATTCCTTTTCCTCTTTTGTGAGGAAGTCAATATCGTTGAAAAAAATATCTATGGACGAATGGTTTGGCGCGTCCTCTTCTGCAGAGGCATAAATGGCCATCACCGAGTCCGCGATTCTGTCCGCATACAGCATGGGCGGATACATGTTCCTGGTTCTCAATGCGACAATGAGAGCCGCCTTCCCCTCTGTGGCCGCGGATTTTATCACGTCCTCATCATATGTCTCCTCGCAGAGAAAGGATAATATCTCCTTGTCCAATTCTGCAAATTCCTTGAGCACCAACTGTTTTTTTTCCGGGTCCCTCAAAATGGAATACTTCTGCTTCATGATTTCGCGTCCTCCCTTTTCAAAAGTTCCCCATACCAGCATGAGAATTCATACATGCCCCTGAATCGTTCGTCACCATTTATTATCCCGAGACAGAGTTCAAAAACTCCTCTGCCATATTCATTGCTGTATTCCTCAGCATCCCGGGTTTGCAGAAATTCCCTGACCAGCGTTTGGGTGGTCCGCTTGGTCTTGTCCTTTCTGATGTCTATCGGGTCCTTCGGCTCCTGAAACGGGTCCCATTTCTCATATCCTTTTTTCGTGATATGTTTCTGACGTCTCGGGGACATGCTTTCAAAGACTGCCCTTTTTCTCTCCTCTGCCTCTTCCTGTGAAAATTCGCTCATTTTTTCCCTCATGCAAATCAAGGCTTGTCCCCGACGTTTTTTATCGGGGATTTGAAATTTGGGTCTGTCCGTGAACGTGAACATGAACGTGAACATTCATTTGCGAGCAAGTTCAAGTATAAGTTCAAGTTCAAG
>JAOZRQ010000336.1:0-1603 GCA_029940115.1 Desulfobacterales bacterium | reverse complement strand
ACATGAACGTGAACATTCATTTGCGAGCAAGTTCAAGTATAAGTTCAAGTTCAAGTATAAGTTCAAGTTCAAGTTCAAGTATAAGTTCAAGTTTCATCGGCCAATCCGAGATAAACTTCATTGTAAGTCGTGATCATCGCCATGGAGAGCGGGACAAGCAATTCCGCCATTTTCAAATGTCTGGACCCAATCCCCTTGACCAGTTCATCCGACATGTCGTAGAGTCTCCTGTGAATGGTGTCGAGACTCACGGTCGGATAGGGTTGGCCTTGGACAAATCCAGATATGCCGCAGGTATGACCCTTCCCGCCGATGGCGGTCGGAATGCCGTAGAACCTGCATGTGATGGGCCGATGTTTGTAAAGGTCACATTTCTCCTCCTCATTCAGCAAGGGACATCTGACACGCTCCCGCGCCATGTCCGTCAGGATATCATCTTCACTCCTCCCGGACTCAAGTTCTTTGTAGGCATTTCTTTTGAGTTTGTAAATGTCCCGGTCCGCACGATTCGCCTTTTCAATCAGGCGTTCTCTCTTCTGTCCCTCAAAGCTTTTTTCAAGGTGGTGGTTGATATACAAGGCTTCGATCAGCGTGAGATCAAACAGCGCATGACAGCAGTCTGAGCATCCGATTCCGCATGTCACACATTCCGGATATTCCGCTTTCACGCGGTCGAACACGCTGTCCACAACGATCAGAAGCTCTTCATACTTCTTGAAATAGGGGGTGAAATCTATGTCCATCATTCGGTTCCTTATCTTCATTCAATTTGTCAATAAAACGACCTTATTTTCTTCTCTTGCGTTGTTCTGTTTGCTAGTCTTCAGACTGAGAATCCGCCTATCGTCATAGGGTCAACACTTACAATCCCCTCAGAAGCATATCGGCTGAAATCGGATGTGTTGAAAGTCAGAATGTGTTTCACATCATAAACGATCATTGAAGCCACAAGACGGGCGTCATGAACCTTGACACCGGAAACTCCGAAACTGACAACAAGCCGTCTCCATTCAGGATAAATAGCCGGCGAGTCAGGCAATAAGGGAAAAATCCGTTCGGCAATACATAATAATCTGTCAGCATCCTCAGGTCTCATCCCGAATCCGTTTCTTTCTTGAGGACGGGTTGCTGCATTCCAGAATTCTGTAAAATTCTGAGGTGTTGTTTTCAAATGGTGACCATCCGCCCTTAATTTCCGGGCAGCTATTCTTGCAATCGTATGACGCGGATCGGTCCGATCCGAGAATCGCAGCAACACATTGGTATCAACAAGACAAATCACGGCCATATATGCTCCTCGTAAAGAGTTTCCCGGCTGACCGCGTAATCTGATAACGGTAATTTGTCCGGAACAACATATTCAAGCAGTTCGGCCATCCGATCCGCGAGAGTTTCAAATTCCTCGTCGGATATTTGTGCCTCCGCTTCCAACCGTCCGGTTCTGCCCCTCTCAGATTCTGTCAGCGGTTTATCCGAATGACGATCTGACATATTCGGCGATTCGGCATGAAATAAGCTCCGGTGTCTTTCGGATGTAAATGATTGTTCAGTAAGTGGCATCATGTTTTCCTCTCCTTTGCCAATACTTCTGTGGATTGTCCTC
>JAOZRQ010000832.1 GCA_029940115.1 Desulfobacterales bacterium | reverse complement strand
AAGGCGGAACTGCAAACTTTTCAGCCTGAAAAAGTGTGAATCCATAAATGAAGGATGCCCGTTTACATCTGATTTTTTTTATGTTACCCAGTCTTTTCAGGAATGTGGGTAATTTTCCCTTTCCCCTGCCCGTGCCCGGTGTCGGCCACGGGAAAGGGGAACGGGCACGGGAAAATGGCTTGATATGAAAACTTTAAACTTAATTAAGGAGGTATGACAGTGAAGAAAATTGCAGTATGGCTGACGGTTTTTGCATGTCTTTTCACAGGCGTGGTCTTTGCCGAGACCCCCAAAAAAGGGGGGACCTTGGTTTTCGGCCGCGGCGGGGACAGCGCGGGGCTGGACCCTGCGTTTGAGACCGATGGCAATTCCTTTATGATCTGTGACAATGTGTATGATCAACTGGTGCTTTATGCGGACGAATCCACGGATATCGTTCCGGGCCTGGCCACGTCATGGGACATTTCCCCTGATGGCCTGACCTACACCTTTCATCTGCGGAAAGGCGTCAAGTTCCATGATGGGACTGAGATGAATGCCGACGCGGTGGTTTTTTCCATCGGCCGCATGATGAAAAGCAAGAATGTCAAATTTTTCAAGGACTCATGGGAATTTCCCAAGGAACAGCGGCCTGCGGAATACTGGTTGAGCATGGAGATGGACGATAGCGTTGACCGGATTGAGGCGGTGGACAATCTCACGGTTGTATTCAAGCTGAAGCAAATTGAAGCTCCCTTCATTGCGAACATGGGAATGGATTTTGCAGCGATTGTCAGCCCGACGGCTGTCCAGAAACATGGGGAGCACTTCAAAAGCCGACCGGTGGGAACTGGTCCCTTCAAATTTGTCCAGTGGGTCAAGGATGACAAGATTGTCTTGGAGAAGAACCCGGACTACTGGGATGAGGGCGGTCCTTACCTTGACCGGGTCATCTTCAGATGCATTCCCGAAAATTCGGTCCGTTTCCTTGAACTCAAAACCGGCAACATTAGCATTTGCCAGTTCCCAAATCCGGAGGACATTGATCTGGCCAAAAAAGACAAGAACCTGAAACTCGTGTCCCAGCCCGGAATGAATGTCGGGTACCTGAGTTTCAACCATACCAAGCCGCTCTGGCAGGACAAGCGGATCCGGAAGGCGTTTGCATATGCCCTCAACAAGAAGGCGATTGTGGACAACATCTATTACGGGTTGGGTCAGGTCGCCAAAAACAGCATCCCCCCGAACCTGTGGGGATACAATGATGACATCGAAGATTATCCTTATGATCCGGAACAGGGCAAAAAGCTTCTCAAAGAAGCGGGATTTTTTGAGAAGTTGAAGGAAGCGGGTCAGGATAAGATCACCCTCTGGAGCATGCCGGTGGCCAGACCCTACAATCCCAACGGGATGAAGGTGGGGGAAGCCATGCAGGCGGACCTGAAGAAGCTGGGGGTCAATGTGGAGCTGGTGACATTCGAGTGGGGAACCTATCTCAAGAAGCAGCGGACCCAGCCCCCGGACATGGACCTGTTTCAGCTTGGATGGACCGGCGACAACGGCGACCCGGACAATTTCCTGATGGTGCTTCTGGACGGATTGGCCGATCCGAACGTCCGGACCCAGTGGAAGAACCAAGAGTATCATGACACCCTGATCAAAGCCAAGACAACGGTCAAGATGAAGGAGCGCATCCGGCTTTACAGACATGCCCAGGAATTGATCCATGAGGAGGTCCCCATGATCAATGTCGCGCATTCCCTCGTGGTCTGGCCCATGAAAAAGCAGGTCATGAACTTCAAACTCCATCCCACAGCGAGTGTGCGGATGCACAATGTGTGGATGAAGTGAGCGTTAAGCTGTAAGCTCTAAGGAACTGTGACCGAACAACTTCCCCGTTCCCGCTCCTGCCGGAACCTGTCCCCGACATCTTTTGTCGGGGATTGACAAATCCGGCAGGCAGTTCATTCCCGCTCCTGCCGGAACCTGTCCCCGACGGGCGTATTTATAAGTTGGGGGAGTCCCCAAACAGTCTGGAAACTCATTTTGGAATGGATCCCCAGTCGTCCCTGCGGGACTGGACAAATTGTGC
>JAOZRQ010000335.1:2683-7668 GCA_029940115.1 Desulfobacterales bacterium | reverse complement strand
CCTTGGTTGAACCTTTTGGCAGGTCAAATCAAAGATGGACAAAAGTTTTCTGCCAAAAAGCCGGACAAAAGTTTCACCCACATTCAGCAAACAACACAAAAAAATGACAAACACCAACATGACGGCAACAAACAAACCTCAAGGAAATTGAGAGGCACTTGCTTATTATGAAAAGACACCTTGTTTTCAGCTTATTCGTCGCGGCCTGTCTGCTGTCCATCTTGTGGAGACCGGAGGGGCCCCTTTGCTCACCGTCGGAAACCCAAACGAAAGCCTCCCCTGAACAGCTTCGCCACGCCATCCGCCTGTCAGCCGATTATCTCATCCGGGCATGCGGGGAGGATGGAAAATTTGTCTATCGTGTGAATCTGAACCCCAAAGTCACCCCGAGTCCCAGATACAACATGTTGCGACATGCGGGTGCCTTGTATGCCTTGGCGACGTATGGGGAGACGCATCCAGACGAGAGGATGAGGCAGGTGTTGGATCGGGGGGCCCGGTTCCTCAAAAAGAACATTGCCCCGATTCCCGGAAAGGATGAGATGCTCGCGCTCTGGTCCCATCCGGAGATCACCGGCATCCTGAAACCGGTGCAGGCAAAGCTCGGGGGAACCGGTCTGGGACTTGTGGCGTTGCTCACCATTGAAAAGGTCAATGCCCGGGCCACCCCTGTGGACTATCTGTGGAAAATGGGGCGGTTTCTTCTTTTCATGCAGAAAAAGGAGGGGAATTTTTATTCCAAATATATCTCCGCGCAAGGGGGAAGAGACGACAAATGGACCTCGCTGTATTATCCCGGGGAGGTTGCTTTGGGCTTGGCACTGCTGTATGAGGCAGACCCGTCCCCGTTGTGGCTCCGGGGGGCAACCGACGCTATCGCCTACCTTGCCCGCATCCGGGCTGGAAAAGCCTCTGTGGAGGCGGATCACTGGGCATTGCTTGCGACAGCGAGACTACTGGCAATATGCGACCGCAACAAAGGCGCGTTTCCCCGGAAGGCGTTTCTGGATCATGCCGTTCAGATTTGCGAAAGCATGCTGGTGAAAAAGGCGACCCATCCAGAGGGCGCGACGGAACACGGCTGCTTCACCCATGACGGCCGCACCTGTCCCACAGCGACGAGACTGGAGGGTCTGCTTGCCGCGCTCACCTTTTTGCCGACGGAACAGAAGGCATTGAAGGGGCGCATCGCCGTCGCGGTGCGTGAGGGCATCTCCTTTCTCCTCCGTTCCCAGGTCCGCTCCGGCGACCATGCTGGCGGGATTCCGAGGGCCATTGGCCTGTTGCCCGTGGGACATTCCCAATTCAAACCATCGTTCAACAAACGAGCAACCGAGATACGCATGGATTATGTGCAACACGCGTTGAGCGCGATGATCCAATTTGCCTCACCCTAAGACTCGGAAAAGACTCTCACCGACGCAGATGTCACCGCGAGGAAAGCGATCTGAGAGAGGCCCTCCGAACCGGGACTGCCATGCTGGAAACGTCACAGGACAAGGGGAAAAGGTGAATATTCGGTAAACCCCCGCCGGATTGACCGGATCGGTGTCCTTGAGGTTTTAATCAAAGTAGCCCCCCGCCGGATTGACCGGATCGGTGTCCTTGAGGTTTTAATCAAAGTAGCTCGTGAGTCATAAGTACCTGGCCATATGTTTTCAGGTGTTTGCATATGAGGGACAACCTTCCCATTGTGAGCCGCAGATGAACGCGGACGGCGGACTCATCCGCGTCCATCCGCGGTTTGTGGGAGTTGTCCTCCCAAGAAAAATCCCGGAAAACTTTTGGCCGGGTACTTAAGTTCTCTGGAAATCCTGAAAGAGATTTCCGTAAGTGTCCGAAATCACTGGCACCCAAAATTTTGCGCCTGCTTTTCGATGATCAGTGATTTCAGCATGTTACGAGAATTTATGACTGACGAGCATTAGCATAAGGCGATGAAAAATGATCACAGAAGATATGCTTGACCTGAACATGGATATCCTTGAACAGGGAATATTCACTCTCCCAAGAGGGCCGCCGGCCGGCGAAACTCTCGGAAGATGTGCCGAAGAACGGATTAGCCCTAAACTCTAAGCTCCAAGCTGGAAGCTCCAAGCTGGAAGCTCTGAATCTGGAAAGCGACAGATGCCAGCTTACAACCTACAGCTTACAGCTTACAACCTACAGCTTACAGCTTACAGCTTACAGCTATATATCAAAGGAGATGAAACCATGAGAAAAAGTCTCAAACAGTCTCTTTTCCTCTGCCTGGCGCTCTTTGTGAGCGTCCCCGCCAGCGCGGTGTCGATTCCGGAGGTGAAATCGGACGAGGATGTGTTCAAGTATGTGGAACGGATCAAGGGAAAATTTGATCACGCCTTTTATCAGCAGGTGATCGGCGCGGCCAATCCCTACAAGGAAGGGGATGAGGCCATCGGCGTGGCAGCGGACAGTGATGCCACGCGCACCCACGCGCGAAAGCTTCTTTCTGCAACGAAAATCGGGGCCATTCACGAGCATTCCCTGTTTGAGGACAATTTGCAGAAACTGATCTGGAAGACCACTGACAAGGGGCAGTACGAGAAGGTGAAAGCATGGACCATGGGGGAGCTGAAAACCTTCCTCCTCACCAAATCAGAAGCCGATATCAAAGGCATCATGGGTGGTCTGAACAGCGATGTGATCGCGTGCATCACCAAGCTGATGAGCAATGCGGAGCTGACCACAGTGGGACAAAAGGTCTTCAACCCGTTGCCGGGGAGCAATCTCGGTGCCAAGGGGTATATGAGTGCCCGGGTACAGCCGAATTCCCCCACCGACAACCCCGAGGATATCGTCTGGCAGGTCTTTGACGGGTGGAGCTACGCGACCGGGGACCTTATCCTCGGCACCAATCCGGTGTCAGACTCGGTGGAGAACATCGCGGCCATCGAAAAGGCCCTCAAAGACCTGCTTGTCACCTTCGGGCTTGAAGAGGTGTTGCCGTGGTGTGTGTTGGCACATATTGACAAGCAGCATGAAGCTGAAAAGAAATATCCGGGTTCCACCGCAATCTGGTTTCAGAGTCTGGCCGGATGCGACGCGGCGAACCAGACCTTTGACATCTCCATTGAGAAGATGATGAATTACGCAAAGATGCGGAAAGGAAAATTCGGGCTTTACCATGAGACCGGCCAAGGTGCGGATTTCACCAATGGCGCGGGCAACGGGTTCGACATGGTGGTCCACGAATCCCGCAAATACGGCTTCTCCCGCGCCCTTGGCATGGAAATCGCAAAAGCCGGAGGAAAGGTCTGGTCCCACACCAACGACGTGGCAGGGTTCATCGGCCCGGAGATATTCAAAACTCGGGAACAACTGGTGCGCTGCTGTTTGGAGGATATCGTCATGGGCAAGCTCCACGGGCTCTGCCTAGGCCTGGATATCTGCTCCACTCTTCACATGCCGGTCAGCTTGGATGATTTGGACTGGTGCATGGATCAGATCATGCCGGCCAACCCCGCGTATCTGATGGCCCTTCCCACGAAAAACGATCCCATGTTGAGCTATCTGACCACCGGTTTTCAGGATCACCTGCGGATCCGGGAAAAATTCGGTTACAAGGTCAATGACGCGATGTGGGACTTCTTCAAGAAGATAAAGATCGTGAACCCGGACGACACACTCTCCGAGCATCTCGGTGATCCGATATGGGTTTACTATCAGTATTGCTTGGCAAAAGGGGACAAACGATCCAAAGATGAGATCTATGCAACAGGCGAGGCGGCCATCAAACGGATCGAAGCCCGTGGGGTGCCCATTGCCAGAGGACATGGTGAAAAGCCCTGGGATCTGAATCCTGAACTGCATAAGCAGATACGGACGCTTTACAAGGATGCCAAGGTCTCCTTATGGGCCGAGTTTACGCCGGAATTTGTCAAGACGATTCCGAACGCGGTGGTCATCTCCACCAATTCCAAGGACCGGGAGGACTACATCGCGCATCCGCCCACCGGGGAAACCCTGAGCAAATCTGCCATAGCGTCCTTGGAAAAGCTGCGAGATTCTTGGGCTGACAAGCATCCGGATGTTCAGATCGTGATCTCCGACGGATTGAACGCGAAGGCGATTATGGACCAAGGGCATCTGGCCCCCTACCTGCAAGCCGTGAGAAAGGAATTCGAGGCAGCAGGCTTCATAGTGGCCAAAAAGCATATCGTGGTCAACTCCGGGCGAGTCCGGGCCGGCTATGCCATCGGCGACGTGCTTTTCGGAACGTCAGATGTTGCGAAGGCGGTCGTCCATATCATCGGGGAACGACCTGGAAGCGGACACCGCAACTATTCGGCCTATCTGGCCGCGCCCAAGTCCGAAGTCTGGAAAGGGAAAACGATGGACCATGACCAAGCCCGGGTGATCAGCGGGATATCAGATACCGCTTACAAACCGGTTGACGCGGCCAAGGAGACCGTCAGCATTGTGAAGGAGATGAGTGGGAGGTAAGGCAGAAAGATCGTGGTGATCTTTTACCGACCCATTCGGGATGCAACTTCGGGGCGCTTCCGACTGTGTGCCGGGAGATCGGGAATATGCGGATGCGGCTCCGGAGTTGTTTTTGAACCTGTCGAACTTGCCCCTTACGCTCGGTTCGGATTGCCAAACCCGAACCGCCCGACTTAGCAATCCGGCGGAGGCCTCGTCCCTGGGGATCGGAGGCATCGTCCCAACGCTCGGTTTGGATTGCCAAATCCGAACCGCCCGGGCCGCCGGATTTGACAATCCGGCGGGAGCCTCGTCCCTGAGGATCGGGGGCATCGTCCCAACGCTCGGTTTGGATTGCCAAATCCGAACCGCCCGGGCCGCCGGATTTGACAATCCGGCGGGAGCCTCGTCCCTGAGGATCGGGGGCATCGTCCCAACGCTCGGTTTGGATTGCCAAATCCGAACCGCCCGGGCCGCCGGATTTGACAATCCGGCGGGAGCCTCGTCCCTGAGGATCGGGGGCATCGTCCCAACGCTCGGTT
>JAOZRQ010000335.1:0-2583 GCA_029940115.1 Desulfobacterales bacterium | reverse complement strand
GGCATCGTCCCAACGCTCGGTTCGGATTGGCAAATCCGAACCGCCACCGCCGGATTTGTCAATCCGGCGGGAGCCTCGTCCCTGAGGATCGGAGGCATCGTCCCAACGCTCGGTTCGGATTGGCAAATCCGAACCGCCACCGCCGGATTTGTCAATCCGGCGGGAGCGGGGACGGGGTTCACCGAATATTTACAGTTAAAAAATCATATAATCAATAAAAACAATGGATTAACTTAGACATTATTTGTGAACAAAGCAATGAGGAGAAATGAAAAAGAACAACATCCCCCTGACATCATTCCGTCTGCAAAATTTCAAGGCGGTTCGGGATAGCCGGACCATCAGATTCACCCCCCTGACCGCCTTGATCGGAAACAACGGTTCGGGAAAGAGCAGCATTGTCGAAGCCTTGGAGACCTTTCAGATATTGGCGACTCAGGGGATTGACGTTGCCATGCAACCGTGGCATGGCTATGAACACATTTTGAACAAAGCGACGAATCCAATGGTTCGGCATATCATAAACAGAACAGGTCCGATGGCGTTTACACTCCGCGGGGCAAGCGAGAAGGAGCGGTTTAACGCGCATGTTGAGATCAGTTCGGATTCGGACTTTGACAAAGTCTTTTTCCGAAAGTATAAGAGATCGTCATCCTCAGACAAACTGCCAGAACACCCCGAACAGATTTCTGACGGCAAAATTACAGACCCGGCATTGAAGTCGTTTGTGAAAGACTGGCAGATTTTCAGACTTGTTCCCCAGCTCATGGCGGAACCTGTGCCCCAGAAGAGGACCTACGGGGCGATCCGGCCGGATAAAACGGGTATGAACATTGCCGAATATTTGCAGTCTGTCCGGGATAAAGATGTACATGCCTTCAACGGCATTGTCGAAACGCTCAAGGTGGTTTTGCCTTGCACCCTTGACCTCCAGCCAGTCGTCACCTCGGAATTGGACCGGAAGGTCTATCTCTCCTTATCCGAGGAGAACATTTCAGGCAGGCTTCCGGGCTGGCTGCTTTCAACTGGCACACTTCGGATACTCGCACTCATTACGGCCCTTCGACATCCTGATCCGTCGCGACTCATCATTGTCGAAGAAGTGGAAAATGGCCTTGATCCTCGCACCATTCATCTTCTCATAGATGAGTTCCGGCATTTTGTGGAATCCGGGCGCGGGCAGGTGATTCTCACGACTCATTCCCCATATTTGCTTGACCTTCTAAGCCTTTCTCACATCATTGTGGTTGAGAGGGATGAATCCGGTTCTCCCCAGTTTGTCCGTCCGGCCTCCCAGAAGACGCTGAAGCAGTGGGGGGAGCGGTTTGCACCTGGAAAACTTTATACGATGGGAAGACTGACTCGGAGTTGCTGAAAAAATAAACGACTTGAGCAAAATAAAAAATTCGGAATCATTCCGAAGATTCGCCCTGAAAGTTGCCGATGTGGAGTTGTAAAAGAAATCCTTGCAGGGAATCTGTGGTGAACTCAGCGCATATAAACGACTCGAAACTGTTTGAAGCCATCAAATCCGAAATCGCCAAGGTGATCGTGGGCCAGGAGGAGATGATTGAGCTGATGGTTTATGCGCTTCTCTCCGGGGGCCACATTCTCCTTGAAGGGGTCCCCGGACTGGCAAAGAGCCTCGCTGTGGAGACATTCGCCAAGGTGATCGGCGGAGACTTCAAGCGGTTTCAGTTCACGCCAGACAAGATGCCGGGGGACATCACCGGCACGATGATCTATAATGAGAGAGAGAGGGGATTCGAGTATCATTTCGGGCCCCTGTTCTGCAACATCTTCCTTGCGGATGAAATCAACCGCGCATCCCCGAAAGTTCAGTCCGCGCTCTTGCAGGCCATGCAGGAGAAACAAGTGGATGTTGAACGAGAGCGATATGATCTGCCGGACCCGTTCATGGTGCTCGCCACCCAGAATCCGATTGAGCAGAGCGGCACCTATCCCTTGGCCGAGGCGCAGACGGACCGGTTTATGGTAAAATATGATGTGGGATATCCGAGCAAGAAGGAGGAGGCCGAACTGATCCTGAGAAAGCATTCTCTGTTTGAAGCCCTGAAAGCGGATGTCAGAAGGATCACCCCGGATGAACTGCTTCTGACACGGAGACGGGTCCATGAAAAAATTCAGGTTACGAAAACCGTCATGAATTACATCCTCAATATCTGTACTGCGACCCGGCCCCCTGAAACCTATGGGGAAAACCGACCGGATACCGATATCCATTCCTATATTCGACTGGGCGCGTCCCCGAGGGCCACCGAATCCCTGTTGGCCATCTCCAAATCGTGTGCATTTTGCCATGACCGGGATCATGTCAACTTTGATGACGTAAATCAATGCGCGACCCATGTGCTGAGGCATCGCCTCATTCTGAATCACAAGGCCATCTCGGAACAGATCACAGCGGACCGGATTGTCAGCGAGATTCTCAAAACAATCCCAGCATACTGAGTAAGGGCAACTACAAGGATGGCTTATAAGAAATCAGGTCGTTGGTGAAGGATGAGGGAGTGCCAAACTTGCAGTTTGGCATGCCCGGAAACCGGGGCCTCCGCCAAACTG
>JAOZRQ010000831.1 GCA_029940115.1 Desulfobacterales bacterium | reverse complement strand
GGCGGAACTGCGAACTGGGGACTCCGGACAAACATTCTGTTGAAAGCTCTAGTTTCTTTGGAACAACTGACAACTGACAACACCCAACTGACAGAGAAGTTAAGGAGGATATATGATCGTTGCGAAAAGAAAGCCTTTTGAAGAAATCAAGGGCATGCTCAAGGGCTATAAGAAGGTCCTGAATATCGGATGCGGAACCTGTGTGGCGGTCTGCCTTGCCGGTGGTGAAAAGGAAGTGGATGTCCTGACTGCGGAACTCGACATGGCCAGAAAGCTGGAAGAGAGTCCCCTTGAAATCGCCAAAATCACCGTCGAAAGGCAATGTGATCGGGAATACATGGAAGTGCTGGATGACAAGGTGAAAGATCAGGACGCACTTCTGACCATGGCCTGCGGCGCGGGTGTCCAGTTTCTGGCCGAACGGTATCCGGACATCCCGGTTTTTCCCGCAGTGGACACGACCTTTATTGGCGTGAATCAGGGTGTGGGATGGTATGAGGAGCGGTGCCGGTCCTGCGGCAGCTGTGTGCTCGGCATGACCGGCGGGATTTGTCCGGTGACCATGTGCGCCAAAGGGCTGTACAACGGACCCTGCGGCGGCACCAACAAGGGAAGCTGTGAGATTCATGCGGATCAGCCCTGTGCGTGGCATATGATCTATGAACGCCTTTCCAGGCAGGGCCGTCTGGACATGATCATGGATATCGTGCCGCCCCAAGACTGGCAGAACCAGATTCCGAGAACAGTGATTCAGCCGGGATACAAAAAACCGGAGGCAGCGTAAATCCGAAACGTGAAACGTGAAAATGTGAAACGTGAAAACGTGAAACGTGAAAACGTGAAATCACGCCTCACGAATCACGCCTCACGCATCACGCATCACGTTTCAAAGGAATGATATATGGAATTGAAATCAGGAAGTAATCTGGAAAAAGTGTTGACGGCCGGCCATTTTGCGTTCACCGGTGAGCTGGGGCCCCCCCGCGGGGCCAATGTCCATGAGGTGAGGGAAAAGGCCGAGCATCTGAAAGGAAAGGTGGACGCGGTCAACATCACCGACAATCAGACCGCGATGGTGCGGATGTCGAGTTGGGCCGCCTCTCTCCTATTGATTCAGGAAGGTCTTGAACCGAATTTTCAGATGGTCTGCCGGGACAGGAACCGGCTGGCCATGCAGGCCGACATTCTGGGCGCGTATGCCCACGGCATTCGGAACATTCTCTGTCTCTCCGGGGACCACCAGATGTTCGGGGATCATCCCCAAGCATTGGGCGTGTTTGACATTGATTCCATGCAACTGATCAGCATGGTCAAGACGATGCGGGATGAAGGGCAGTTCCTCAGCGGCGCGGAACTCGACGGCGTTCCGAAGATGTTCATCGGCGCGGCCGCGAACCCCTTTGCAGAGCCCTTTGAATGGCGGGTCCATCGTCTGGCAAAGAAGATCAATGCCGGCGTGGACTTCATCCAGACCCAGTGCATCTACAACATGGAACGGTTCCGGGAATGGGTCAGGCGGGCCAATGACATGGGACTGACGGAAAAAACGTACATCCTCGCGGGGGTGACGCCGATGAAGAGCGTCGGTATGGCGCGGTACATGCAGAAGAAGGTGCCGGGAATGGATGTGCCGGAGGATATCATCAAGCGTCTCAAAGACGCGGGAAAGGGAAAAGTGGCCGACGAGGGGATCAAGTTCGCTTGTGAACAGATTGAGGAGTTCAAGGAGATGAAAGGCGTGGCCGGCGTTCATCTCATGGCCATTGAGTGGGAACACAAAGTCCCGGAGATTGCGGAACGGGCAGGGGTGCTGCCGAGGCCGCAGGTGGATTGATCTTGTTGCGATGGTGGGTGGAGCTTGGCGAAGCCCACCATTCTTCGGATTGTGCAAGGTAGAAATGCATATTGAGGCAACATTTGACAGGAGATCACACACATGATCATCAGACACTTCAGATTGCTCGGTTTGTATCAAAATAAAAATTCAGACTTTGATCTGAATTTCAATAAGGATATTAATATCTCAAGTTTCGCACCCCTATGTGAGCCCATTTTCCAAGGGTTTCAGGAGATG
>JAOZRQ010000830.1 GCA_029940115.1 Desulfobacterales bacterium | reverse complement strand
GCTTCCTACGGCACACTCCGTACGCTTGACCCGAGCGTGGGCTATGATGTGGTGAGCCGCCAGCGAATCTCGAACCTCTATGAGACGCTGGTATTCTTTGACGGATCAGCCACGGACAAGTTCATCCCGCTTCTCGCCACAGAAGTGCCGAGCATGAAAAATGGCGGGATATCGGCCGATGGAAAGACCTACACCTTTACCATCCGCAAAGGGGTCAAATTCCAGGAAGGTGGCGAGATGACGCCGGAGGACGTGGTCTATTCCTTCAAACGGAACATGCTGGTGGATGAGGATGGCGGGCCCATGTGGATGCTCTTGGAATCCCTGACCGGCGAAGGGTCCACCCGGGATCCCGACGGCAAGATCATTCCGGGAATCTTCGAAAAGATTGACCAATGCGTCGAGGCCAAGGGAGACCAAGTGATCTTCCACCTGCCCAAACCGTATCCCCCGTTGCTCGGCATCCTCACCTATTCCTGTTGCGTGGCGATGGACAAGGAATGGTGCATCGCCAAAGGATGCTGGGACGGCGACATGAAAAACGCGGCATCTTACAACAACCCGAGACCGGGGCATGAGCCGTTGCACAAGATCGCCAACGGCACAGGCGCGTTCAAGCTGAAATCGTGGGAACCCTCCAACCAGTTCGTGTTTGAGCGGTTTGATGGCTACTGGGGCGGCAAGCCGAAACTGAAGACCGCGATCTTCAAGTATGTGAAAGAGTGGAGCACCCGCAAGCTCATGCTCCAGAACGGCGACGCGGACAGCGTCCTGCTCGACGAGATCTACATCCCCGAAGTCAAGGCGATGAAGGGTCTCACATTGTACAACTCCCCGCAGTTGTCCATCACCTGCGCGTGTTTCTGCCAGAAGATCGAGCCGACCGGAAATCCGAACATCGGTAGCGGCAAGCTGGACGGCAACGGGATTCCGCCGGACTTCTTTTCGGATATCAATGTTCGGCGGGCCTTTCTCCACGCATTTGACCGAAAAATGTACAAGGCGGACGTTTTCAACGACTTGGTGATCATGCCGACCAGTCCCAATGTCGAGGGGCTTCCCTTTCACAAGGAGGTGCCGGTCTATGCGTTTGACCTGGAGAAGGCCAAGGAATGCATGAAAAAGGCATGGAACGGCGAGGTCTGGAAGAAGGGGTTCAAGATGATCCTCACCCACAACACCGGCAACGACCCCCGGGAAGTGGCGGCCCACATGCTGGCTGAGAACATCATGTCTCTGAGCCCCAAGTTTCAGGTTGAGGTCCGCAATGTGGACTGGAAGGATTATCTGGTGAAATATCGGAGTTTCATGTATCCGATCTTTCTCATCGGCTGGGGCGCGGACTATGCGGACCCGCACAACTTCCTCTACACCTTCATGCATTCCCAGGGGGTGTATGGCCGGTTTATGGCTTACAAGAACGAGGAATCGGACAAGTTGTGCGACGCCGGCATTGCCACGGCGGTTCCTGATGAACGGGATAAGATATATTCCCGGCTTCAGGACATCTGGCATGAGGATGCCGTCGCGATCCCCCTCTACCAGCAGATTGCCGTCTGTCCGTTCCGGGACTACGTCAAGGGCTATGTGCCCAACCCGATGCTTCATTCAGAGTGGAAGGATCTGAAGAATCTTTGGAAGGAGTGATGAAATTGAGAACTGTGTACAGGACAAAAAACCGGAAACGGGCGAGAAACCCGGCTTTTTCCCAAACGAGCCGACTTCCCGACTGCAAGAAAAAGCCGGGTTTCTTTCCTCGATCATCATTTTTGTCTTGCACACAGAATTGAGAATTGAAAATTGAAGCTGACGACGGTTGCAGTTGTAAGTACCCGGCCGGAAGTCTTTCAGGATTTTGTCTTCTCATGTCCCACACAAAGGCGCAAAGGAGCGGGCATGGTTGGTTCCCAACCGTCTGTGGGAAGATGAAATCATGGGAAACTTTTGGCCAGGTGCTTATGACATTTCGCTGGGTTATCTGGGCATCCTTCATCCATCGGTTTGCACTTTTTTGAGACGAAAAAGTTTGTGGTTCCGCCTCTCGGCGGTGCCACACCGCCGAGAGGCGGAACCAC
>JAOZRQ010000027.1 GCA_029940115.1 Desulfobacterales bacterium | reverse complement strand
TCTTTCAAGAAAAATTTTTTGATGCTCACCTTTTTTCAAATCTCCAACATATATAAGTACTTGGCCATATGTTTTCAGGTATCTGCATGAGGAACAACTTTTCCATTGTGAGCCGCGGATGAACGCAGATGAACGCGGATGGCCGTCTCTGACCCCACATAAATGGTCTCGTCTGCTCCAATGGCTGGGGAGGAAATGCCTCCTCCCACTTCAATCGCCCATTTCAAGCAGGCCATCCGGAATCAAAAAACATACTTGACCCCCTGTTCACACCAGCCGGCAAAATCGGATATGTCCTGTTTTTTCCAGTCGTCACTGTAATGCGTCAGATACATTTTCTTTTTTGTTTGGGAAGGCAATTTCTTCAGATCCTGAAGCGGCGCGTGAACCGCTCCGGGGAAAAACTGCACATCATGGAACATCACTTCGGACCGGTCCGCATAGAGCGTGATCAGATCCAGATCAAACTGGGTGTCCCCGGAGAGAAACACCTTGTTGTCAACGAACAGTCCGTAGGAGATGAAAGAGGCCTCCCAACTTTCCGCCTGTTCCGGGATATGCTTGGTTCGGAAGAGCTCAAGATGAATCTCCCCCATGTCCAGCTCATAAATCTCCCTCGGTTGATGGGTCTTCCACTTGGGACGGACCGCCTTGAAGAAATTTGAAAATTGCAGTTTTTCCGAGGAATCGACCCCTTTCTCGTTCCATTCAAGCCCACCTTGCAAGGTATGGGTCCATAGCACCCGCTGGTAATCCTCATTGATGACCATCACCAGTTTCGGTTTGTTCATGAATCTTCTTCCCACATACCGGTTCATCAGGGCCAAGGCTTCAAATCCGCCCACATGATCTGCATGGGAATGCGTCGGAAGAATGACTTCAATGTCCGTGACATCCAGTCTGGCCACATTCGACAATGCCCTGGGCCCCGTCATCCCGAAGTCAACCATGATATGGGTGTCGCCTTTCACAATAAGGAAATTGGTCTGGTTCAGGCTCCTCGCGAAGGCTGAACCTGTTCCGATAAAGAAAATCTCAAGCTCCCCGTTATTCTTCAGAGAGAGTTTCTGGTTCCACTTTATCTGCTTCATGTTGTCCTCTTATCTGCTGCTTAGGAACCGTGACCAAACAACTTCCCCATTTACAGCTCCTGCCGGATTGCCAACTCCGGCAGACGTCTCGGATTTGCCACTCCGAAACGAGCGTGGGCCGGGATGTTGTTTGGTCATGGTTCCTTAAGGAATTGGAAATAAACAACTCATCGGCTTTTGGATTGGCGACTGATGAATGTTGAAGCCAAATTCAGATTGAGTTGATGATTTCTGATTCCTTGCTGTTGAAGGATGTTTGGCAAATGTTTTGGCCAGTCCCGGTTTGTGGTTCCGCGCCCGATCAAAGATGTCGAGGGCATGCTTCAGGCGGTGTCATGCCGCCTGAAGGCGGAACTTACAAACTGGAGGAAACCTTTTGGCTGAGTGGTTCTGCTTCAAACAGACAAAAAGTCTTGTCCTGTCAAGTCTCACAAACGGGATAAGCAGTCAATGGGGTGAGCAGAGTATTTCAGGAGGCAAGGTTGACACCTCAAGGTTGAATCCATGCCCGAAACCTGTCATTCCGGGCAACTGACGTAAACAAAAAGTAAGTACCCATCCAAAAATTTTTGCGGTGGAGTCCTTTGATTCTTTTGAAACCCCAGAGGTCAAATATGCAAAAACTTATGAACGGGTACTTATCCATCCATTGGCATCCTTCATTTTATCTTCTCAATATCCAAATGTCTCAGCGTCTCCGTCTCAAGCGGCAGAATCCAGATTTTCTCATATTGGTTGAAGCCCTTCGGGTTATAGTATGAGAAATAAAATGTCAGGCGAAAGCCTTCGATATCATACTCTTCGTATCCGTACATCTCGGACGTGTCCCTGTTCAGCAATTGGCACCCTTTTTTCTCCAGTTGCCTTCGCAGTCTCAGGTAAAAATCCTGATTGGAGCGAATGTCAAATTTCACCTTCTCCAGTCTCTCCAGATTGGACAAAATGTTCTGGTAAAGCGTGAAGTCCTGTATGATGACTCGGGTCTCGGGGCTCAGGTGCTTGTAACACCCTTCAATGACAATCAGGTCCCTGATCTGGGGAAATCTTTCGATGGCTTTCTGGAAATACATTTTGTTATGGATGACCAGCTCCTGAATGGAAATATGCTCCAATCTGGCGGCCAGATTGACGGTCCCCCCTGTCACGGTGAAGTCTCTCAGAATCTCGTTTCCGAGATTCGAGCGCAACAACTGGCTGCCGTAGGTGATGCCGCTTCTCAATCCGAGTTTCGAGTCGGTCACGCCGGCATCCGAGATGATCCTGAACAATGTCTTGCAGAGCGCGAACACGGCAAAGAAGTCATTCAAAATCGCCTCATCTTCTCTTTTCTCAGGGGATTCGGCATGCATGTTGTCATTCAGGAAGACGCTCATCACGTTGTCTCCCATGAATTGTACTTCTTGCTGACGATCTTCGTCTGTTCAAAAAAAGGTTGCTGGATCTTGTTCAGGTAAACACGCTTGCCGTAGGTGTTCAGGAATTCGGTGCTGGCCCGCATGTCCGAGAAACTGATGCATCCGCTCTCGTTCTTGTCCGACACCCCGAATCTCAGCACATCCTCAAATTTTTCCCATTCCTTGTTGTAGGTGACTTTGTCTATGGTCTCATCCTGTTTTCCGGAGCGGCTCAGACATCTGTCCTTATGCTCCTGCTGCAAAAAAGTGAATATCTGTCTGAATTCGTCATTCGCGTTTTTCCCTTCCAGTTTCACATAATGCCCAGGCGTGTCAGAGAATTTTTTTATCAGCACCGTATCCTCAAAATCAAAATCCGGAACCGCTATGTTCCTCTCCTCTCTGCTCAGTTCCTTGCCAAGGTAAACAATCTGGTCTGGAAAGAGACTCGACAAGGAGCTGTCCAACGCATACAGCCATAGCAGACTTGACGGATAGTTCGCGTCATGATAAAAGTAATTTTTGATCCATCCGAGGTACTTTCTGATCAATGCGCTGTCATTGATGGGGATGAATATGCAGGTCAGGTCATCAAGAGGATCGGAAAAGAAATAGATCCTTGTCAGATGATCCATCATCCGCAGTTCCGGAAGCATCTCATCCCGTTCCCTGTAATTCAGTTCTCCAGATGAAAGATTCTTGACAAACCGCCAGAAACAGATTCTCCCCTCCTTATGTTTGTAATGCTTCAAGATGTACCGGTACATCTGATGGTTGAATACAGAATGGTAATCATCCGAATCTGGAATCACATCGTCGCATAACGCCTCGAAAGTTTGCGTAAGAATCTTTTCAATGCGCTCCTGGTCCGTTATCTTCTCGACAGACAAAATACACGATTCTATCAGGTCCATCTTGGAAGAAAGTCTCGCACAATTTGCATGACTCATAAGCTGTAAGCTCCAAGCCGTAAGCTGTAAGCTGTAAGGCATCTTAAGATGCTTACAGCTTGGAGCTTACAGCTTTTCACTCCCTCCCATGTAGGGTCTCAAGGCTTCCGGGATCACCACTGATCCGTCTGCCTGCTGACAATTCTCAAGTATGGCGGCAAAGGTGCGGCCCACAGCCAGGCCAGAGCCGTTCAGGGTGTGGACCAGCTCTGTCCCTTTTTTCCCTTTTCTCTTGAAGCGGATGTTGGCCCGCCGGGCTTGGAAGTCCTCAAAGTTGCTGCATGACGAGATCTCCCGATAGACCCCCTGCGCGGGCATCCAGACTTCAATGTCATACGTCTTTGCCGCAGAAAAACCGAGGTCTCCTGTGCAGAGCGTGATCACCTGGTACGGGAGTTCCAAGCGTTTCAAGATGGTCTCCGCGTTGTCCAGCAGGGATTCGAGCTCGTCATATGAGGTCTCCGGCTTGGAAAATTTGACCAGTTCCACCTTGTTGAACTGGTGCTGGCGGATCAGGCCCCGGGTATCCTTTCCGTAAGAGCCGGCCTCTGAGCGGAAGCAAGGCGTATAAGCGGTGTAATAGACCGGCAGGCTCTCTTCATCCAGAACCTCATTCTGATGAATGTTGGTCACCGGCACCTCGGCGGTCGGAATCAGGAAATAGTCCCACCCTTCCAGTTTGAAAAGGTCCGCCTCAAATTTGGGGAGCTGGCCGGTCCCTGTCATGGTCTGCCGGTTCACCATAAACGGCGGGAGGGTTTCCTTGTAGCCATGTTCGGTGGTGTGGATGTCGAGCATGAAGTTGATCAGGGCCCGCTCCATCCTGGCTCCCTGACCCAGATAAAGGGGGAACCGCGCACCGGTGATCTTGGAGGCTCTTTCAAAATCGAGGATGCCGAGGGCTTCGCCCAGATCCCAGTGGGGTTTCGGCTCAAACGCAACGCTCGGCCTTTCCCCGACCTGCTTCAGCAGGGGATTGTCGGTCTCATCCGCTCCCATCGGGACAGATGCATGGGGGATGTTCGGAATGCCCATGAGGATTTTGCTGACCATCTCCTCATCCGCTGACAAAGATTTTTCCAGTTCCTTGATTCTGCCCGAAACTTCCCGCATTTCCAAGACAAGGACATCGGCATTCTCACCGGTCTTCTTCATGCCGGCAATCTGATCGCTGACCACATTCCGGCGATGCCTCAGGTCCTCGATTTCGGCCAGGTTCTTTCTGCGTTTCTCATCACAGGTCTTGAAAGTTTCGAGATCCGCGGTATCCCCTCGGGCCGAGAGGGCCTTTTCAACTTCTGACAAATTCTGTCTCACAAACTTGATTTCCAACATAATCGTCCCCATATGTTCAGAGGGGGAGGCCTTGAACTCGAACTTGAACTTATACTTGAACTTGAACGTGAACTTATACTTGAACTTGAACTTGAACGTGAACTTATACGTGAACTTGAACGTGAACTCATACTTGAACTTGAACTCGAACTTGCCCACAAATGAACATTCAAGTTCACGGGCACGTTCACGGGCACGTTCAAGTTCACGTTCACGGGCACGTTCAAGTTCACGTTCAAGTTCACGTTCACGGGCACGTTCACGGGCAGGCGGCCTCCCCGAAAAGCGTTATAATCAGTAAACTTAAGGGCCAACGCCCTGCTTTGGCAGGAATGACAGAGTTATCATCATAAAGACATGCAATTTTTATGCCAAGGTAAACCTGAATCAAAATATAAGTACCCGGCCAAAAGTTTTTCGGGATTTTTTCCTGGGAAGACAACTTCCACAAACCGCGGATGGACACGGATGGACGCGGATGAGTCCGCGACAGGCAGGCCGTCCGCGTTCATCCGCGTTCATCCGCGGCTCACAATGGAAAGGTTGTCCCTCATATGCAGACACCTGAAAACATATGGCCAAGTACTTATTTGTATCATGGGCAGATTGTTTGGTCAATCAAAATCCAGTAACTCTAATTTTGGCAAATGGATTTTGGTGAGACGGGAATCTTGACCTGCCAGAAAAAGCCGGGTTTCCTTCCTCAAATCATTTTTTTGTCCTGTACACAGAAATCCTCCTCAAAGTTCTTGACTTCCATTGAAGGGTTATCTTATTATTCGACATTCGTCAAAACTGACTTCGGAAGACCCGAATCCGCTTGGATTTTGTTGCCAGATCCGCTGGTGTGCCTTCCTCATGTAAAAAAGTCACGACTTTCATACACCAGCTCATGAACGCTTGTACATCAAAATGACATCACCAAATCCCCCCCAATCCATCGAATGGATGGCCCGAAATCCGGTCGCGGCCAATCTGCTGATGCTGGTCTTTCTCATCGGCGGCGCGATCATCCTCTTCACCCAGGTCCGCCAAGAGGTCTTTCCCGAATTTGAGATAGACATGGTCCGGATCTCCGTCCCTTACCCCGGTGCGTCCCCGGATGAGGTGGAAAAGGGGATCATTCTCGCACTCGAGGAGGCCGTTCGTGGACTCGACGGCGTCAAGGAGGTGATCTCCACCGCGTCTGAAAGCGTGGCCTCCGTGTCCGTGGAACTCAATTATGACGCGGACAAACGGAAAGCCGTGTCAGACATCAAGAACGCAGTGGATCGGATCAGCTCCTTTCCCGAGGACGCGGAAGAGCCGGTGGTGAACATCCCGACACACCGGCGGGAGGTCCTGAGCCTCATCATCTATGGCGATCAGGACGAAAAGGTGTTGCGGGAGCTGGCCGAATCCGTACGGGACGACCTGTTGAAGCATGAGAAGATCACCCAGGTGGAACTGGAGGGGATCCGGCCTTTGGAGATCCGCATCGAGGTCCCCCAGGCCCACCTGAGAGCGTATGGCCTCACCATGGACCAGATCGCCAACCAGATCGCCCGTTCCTCCATAGAGATTCCGGGCGGCGGGGTGAAGACCTCAAGCGGAGAGATTCTCCTGCGAACCACCGAGCGGAGGGAACAGGGCCAGGAATTCGAGGATATCACCATCATCACCTCAAAGGAGGGTGCCCGGGTGCGCCTCGGAGATATCGCCCAGATCCGGGACGGATTTGAGGAGCAGGATGTCGCGAGCTTCTACAACGGCCAACCCGCGGTGGAGGTGAATGTCTTCCGCATCGGTGAACAGACCCCCCTGGAGATCGCCGACGCGGTGAAAGCCTACAAGGAGCGCCTCGACAAGGCGTTGCCGGCTGGCGTTCAAACGGCGATCTGGAGAGACCGGTCCGAGATATTTCATCAACGGATTGACCTTCTCAAACGCAACGCATTCATCGGCCTGTTCCTGGTGCTCGGCATCCTCGGCCTGTTTCTGGAGTTCCGCCTCGCCTTCTGGGTCACCATGGGGATTCCGATCTCCTTCTTGGGATCCTTTCTCTTTCTGCCGATGGCCGACGTCTCCATCAACATGGTCTCCCTTTTCGCGTTCATCGTCACCCTCGGGATGGTGGTGGATGACGCGATCATCGTGGGCGAGAGCATCCATGTGCATCGGCAACATTCCGGGATTGCAACATCCGACCCGGGATCGGATCACACCTCGTTCATCAAAGCCTCGGTGGAAGGGACCTCGGAAGTCGCCACGCCGGTGATCTTCTCCATCATGACCACCGTGACCGCGTTCGCGCCCCTCTTCTTCGTGGAGGGGACCATGGGAAAGGTGTTCCGCATCCTCCCCGCAGTGGTCATCATCGTGCTGATGATCTCCCTCTTTGAGTCCCTCTACATCCTCCCCGCGCATCTCGGCCATCTCGGCCGGGCCAGGGAAACCGGATTCAGGGGATGGTTTTACCGCGTCCAGCAACATTTCAGCAGGCTGATGGAACGCACGGCCGAGGATATCTATGCCCCCATGGTCCGATGGGCCGTGCGGAATCGCTGGATCACCTGGGCCCTCGGCATCTCTCTGCTGATCGTCGCGGTCGGATTTGTCCAAGGGGGACGCATCAACATCATGCTCTTTCCCAAGATCGAATCCGACTGGGTGATCGCCAAGGCGGCACTTCCCTACGGCGTCTCTCTCGAAGAGACGAAGATCGCCCAAAAACGCTTGGAGGAGGCGGTCCGTCAGGTGATGAAAGATGAAGACGGAGGAGGCGGGTCCGGACCGTGCAACGGCGTATTCACCATCATCAGCGGCAGCCACAACATATGGGTGATCGCGTTTCTGGTTCCCATGGATCAGCGAAGCATCAGCGCGACAGAGTTCGCCAGAAAATGGCGGAAGCGGGTCGGCCCCCTTCCGGGTCTGGAATCCCTGACCTTTGATTCCACCGCCGGCGGCCCCCGGGGAGGAAGTGAGGTGGATGTGCAGCTCAGTCATCGGGACATGGACGTGTTGGAAGAGGCGGCCGCAGATCTCGCCAATTCCCTGAACGGCTACGCCGGCGTGACCGACATTGACGACGGGTTCTCCGGGGGAAAGCCCCAGCTCAATTTCACCATCAAGCCGGAGGCCCAGAGCCTGGGACTGACCGCGCTGGCACTCGGCCGGCAGATGCGAAGCATCTTCTGGGGCGCGGAGGCGATCAGGCAGCAGCGGGGCCGGGACATGATCCGGGTGGTGGTTCGTCTGCCCGAGGCGGAGCGAACATCGGAATACGACATCGAGGAGCTCCTCATCCGCACCCCGGACGGCGGCGAGATCCCCTTGTCCCAAGCCGCCGAGGTGGAACGGGGCCGCTCCTACACTGTCATCTCCCGCGCAGACGGCCGACGCATCGTTCATGTGACCGCGGACGTGGAACCCGGGGTGACCACCGGCCGGAAGGTGAGCGCGTCGCTGAAGGAGAAGGAGTTGCCCGCGCTGGTGAAGCGGTATCCGGGCCTGAGCCATTCCTTTGAGGGGGCCCAGCGCAAGGGGAGCGAATCCATGCAGAGCCTCTTTGAAGGCTTTGCCATCGCGGTGCTGGTGATGTATGTGATCATCGCCATCCCCTTCAAGAGCTACATCCAGCCCCTCGCGGTGATGTCCGCGATTCCCTTCGGCTTTGTGGGCGCGCTGATCGGCCACCTGATCATGGGCTATGATCTGAGCCTGATCAGCCTGATGGGGTTGCTGGCGCTTTCCGGCGTGGTGGTGAATGACTCGCTGGTGCTGATCCATACCGCGAACCGGATGCAGGCGGAGATCCGCTCGCGCATCTCGGATCCGGGGATCGCGGTGAAGGCCGCGGTCTGCCACGCGGGCATCCGGCGGTTCCGGCCCATCCTCCTCACCTCCCTGACCACCTTTCTGAGCCTGACCCCGATGATCTTCGAGACCTCGCTCCAGGCACGGTTTCTGATCCCGATGGCCATCAGCCTCGGATTTGGGGTCCTCTTTGCCACCTTCATCATTCTGCTGATGGTGCCGGCCTTCTATGTGATCATTCAGGATGTCAAGGAGATCTTTCAGGAGATGGTCGGGGATGTGGGGCGGGTTTTCGGCAGGATTTCGCGGGTCAAGAAAGGGATTCCATGATAACAGCACTTGTCGCCAATCAGGAAGGTGAAATATTTGAGGTTGAAGGATATGCCGCGGTCGGCATGGCTGGCCCTTCCCTTCTCCCCCTCACGGTGAAGAATACCCTCGCCATGCCCCACGGCGGAGAGTTCATGCGCCTGCCGGACAGAAACCCTGTTCTGTACAACATCCGCAGGGGCCGATATGAAATCTTGCTGACGAACCCCTACGCGCCGGGAGAGCCGGTCTATCCGGTCGCGGTCTTCAATTCTCCCGGATACGTCATCTCTTATGTGAACGCGTATGAGGAGGCGGCCGGCGCGACGCATCTCCCCCTTTTCTCCTACGCCGCGGTCGGATGGCACAACGGGAAATTCCAGTCCGCCGTGATCCTTGTGGATCGTGAGAGGCGTCAGGATCTCCGGCTGATGGGGCGGGAAAAGGTGGTGGCCGGGGTGCGTCGGATGAGAAGGAAGATGCCTGCCAACCGTCTGAGGGCGCATCTTGAAAAGTGCGCGCTGACGTACGGATGTCCTGCGGGAAAGAACTTCTTCCTCAGACGGCATGAGGCCCCCCTGCCGACGTCCCGCTCCTGCAACGCGGCCTGTCTCGGCTGCATCTCGCTTCAGAACGGTGAGATCCCGAACAGCCAAGACCGGATTCCCTTCACCCCATCGCCGGAGGAGATCGCGGAGGTGGCCCTCGAACATATCCGAAGGGTGAAAAGAAGCGTGGTCAGCTTCGGCCAGGGGTGCGAAGGGGATCCCCTCCTCTCGGCCCATGTCATCGAACCGGCCATCCGCCTCATCCGAGCGGCGACGAGCCATGGCACCATCAACATGAACACCAACGGCAGCCGGCCCGACATCCTGGCCCGGCTTTTGGACGCGGGACTGGACAGCATTCGGGTCAGCCTGAACAGCGTGAGAGAGGCATGCTATGACGCGTATTTTCAGCCCCGGGGGTATGCGTTCTCCGATGTGGCAGAGGGGATTGACTTGGCGATTCGGCGGGGGAAATTTGTCTCCATGAACTACCTGAACGTGCCCGGTTTCACAGACACCCCCGAAGAGATGGCGGCCCTGACCACCTTCATCCGCCAGCATCCGATCCACATGATCCAGTGGCGGAACCTGAACTTCGATCCCCTCAGATATTGGAAAGCCATGTCCCAAGTCGCGACCCATGGCAACCCCATCGGGATGAAGCATCTTCTCAGCCGAATTCGCAAGCGGTTTCCCCTTTTGAAGTACGGATATTTCAATCCGCCGAAGGAGAAAATGCCGGCCGGCTTGCCGATGGGGATGCTTGCACCATGAGAGATTTTGGATGTCTGTCTGTGCGTAAGATTGCACATGTCAAGCCTGCGGTGAGCCCATAATATCCAAGGATAATCATCGAAAAGACTTTTGTCCATAAATATGTTCACTTGGAACCCATGAGCCAACATCTTGAAAACATCCGCGAGATCATGCACAAGGCGAGCCATCCGGTTAGGACCCGGATGCACACAACGGCCACATCAGGCGGTTCATCCTCCGTGAACCAAGGGAGATGGGGGATGCCGAGGTTCTTTCCCTTTTGGCGGCAGACCGGAACCAGGCGATGGGCGCGCTCACCTTTCCACATTGAGCACACGTATGTGGATTGGACCAGGCAGATCATCCATAGTCCGGACGAGTCGGGCGATTTTTCAAATCGCCCCTCACAATACCCTTGAGATTGAAAGACCTTTGGAATTTGGAACAAACACTCCCAAAATCCATACCTTATTATAAAGGGAACTTCGGACAAAAGAAACTGAAAAAACTTGGTTTCCATGTGACATGTGGGAATTATTGAGGAAAAGAAACCCGGCTTTTTCCTGCAGTCGGGAAGTCGGCCTGTTTGGAAAAAAGCCGGGTTTCTTGCCCATGGAGAGAAACCCGGCTTTTTTCTGCAGTCGGGAAATCGGCCTGTTTGGGAAAAAGCCGGGTTTCTCGCCCATGGAGAGAACCCGGCTTTTTTCTGCAGTTTGGAGTCGGCCCATCTGGAAAAAAGCCTGCCCCCGGCGTTTTTTGTCGATGGCCGGGTTTCTCGCCCATTCCCGATTTTTTGACCTGTACTTTGGAGAATTATGAGAATAAAACAGACATTCATTGAGACATTGGCCATTGTGATCGTCTCGATCTCGCTTTCTCTTATTGTGAATGGCCTCAGGGCCGAGGGGATCAGCCTTTTCAGCGATGAGAGCGAGTCGGTGGATGAGAATGCGGGATTCAGAGAGATATCTGTGGAAGAGGCCATTCAGAAATTCAAGACAGGCGAGGTTCTGTTTGCAGATGCCCGGCCGGCGAATCATTACGCGGCCGGGCGGATCAAGGGGGCCTTGAACCTTCCGGACAGCGAATTTGACGAATGGATAGGGGATTTCTTCACAGAGACCGAGCCTGAGAGGGAGATCATTGCCTACTGTGACGGCGAGCATTGTTCTTTGGGGAGAGACCTCGCTGAAAAGCTTCATCTGGTGGGATTCGAAAATGCATATTACCTGAAAAACGGCCTCACCCGCTGGCATGAGCGTTCCCAGCCGATTGAGTCGGACTTGGAAGTTCAGGAGTGATCGGATATCGACAAAAAAAACCGGCATCCCAGCTTGAGGGTTGAGGGTTGAGGGTTGAGGGTTGAGGGTTGAGGGTTGAGGGTTGAGGGTTAAGGAAAAGAAGGGGTTACCTTAACCCCTTAACCCTTATTCTTTCTGGCATTCTTCCGAGCTGCCTGTGGGAATCGTCAGGGGACACGGGCGAGACGTATTGACCCTGTCTTGGGGCTTTTCAACCCCATTTCCGGATTTTTCACCCCTCACATCGGCTTTCTCAGGACACTCCTCAGCTTTTCCCCTTTGTTCAACTTGTCTTGAAGCCGGGGCCTTTTCCTCAGTCTGCTCAGTCTGCTCAGGCTTCTCGCCAGCGGCCGTCTCAGGGGGTTGGCGAGGTTGCCCAGCGGGTTGGCCGTCAGTTGCAGTGCCTGCTGAAATGGTCAGGGGATTCACGTTCACCTTGCATTGAATATCCTTCAACTGATCGTTCATCATCTGGATCTTGGCGACCTTCAAACGGGTGTTGCCACTTTTCGAGTCCTTTTTGATCTGAAATTTGAGAGACAGAAGAGAAACATCCTTCCCTTTGATCCCTCTCGCTCCCGCCATGACGATGACCAGCGTACCCGGCTTTTTGTCATTCACGATGTGCATCAGTGATGACGTATGTCTCGTCTTGTACGCCTTTTCAAACAAGAGGACCTCGGTGTCATATGTCATCACCAGCTTGATGCCGGCCAAGTTCTCCACAAAATCAACCATCACCGGCATCTTGACGGACCCGCCCGCCTCCCCTTTGACTGCGGGGATGTAAAGCTCCGTTCCCCAAGCAGCTGACACTGGAAAGCATATGACAAGGACCAGGACAGCCAACCCAAATTTTACAGAAATACGCTTCATTTGCATCACCTCGTTTAATGATTTTCTGATTATGACGGATTTGAACTTGAACTTGAACTTGAACTTATGCTTGAACTTGAACTTGAACTTATGCTTGAACTTGAACTTGAACTTGAACTTATGCTTGAACTTGAACTTATGCTTGAACTTGAACTTATGCTTGAACCCGCCCGAAAATGAATGTTCACGTTCATGTGCACGTTCAAGTTCAAGTTCACGTGCACGTTCACGTTCACGTTCAGAGCGGCATCCAGTTTCTGACACGGGTGCCCCTCACAATTTGACATCCCATTCTTTGATCGCCTCAACAAGGGCGTGATTGGTCATATCGCAGGTGAGCGGCGTTATGGAGACATGATTCCGGAAAAGCGCGGCCCCGTCGTACTTGTCAGGTTCCTCATCGAATTTTCGGATGTCACTTCCCAGCCAGTAATATGCCAAGTCCCGGGGATCGTCCCGCCTTTCAAAATACTCGGACTGCCGGCCCACCTCCTGTTGGGTGATCCGAATGCCGGCCAGTTCCCTCATGGGCATGTCGGGGATGTTCACATTCAGGAATGTCCCCCGGGGGAGCCCTTTTTCAAACACCCTTTCCGCCAACAGCTCTGAAAAACGGGCCGCGTCTGCATAATGTGCCCCCTCATGGCCCTGGATGGACACCGCCATTGCCGCCACGCCATACAAGGCCCCTTCCCTCGCCGCGGCCACAGTTCCCGAGTAATTGACACTGCTCCCCACATTTGACCCGCAGTTGATTCCTGAAATGACCATGTCAGGCGCTGTGTCAAGTATTTCGCAGAAGGCGAGCTTGACGCAATCTGCCGGTGTTCCGGTCACCGCATATCCCTCACCCCCATGGACGCTGACGTTGCGGATACGCAAGGGATGGTACAGTGTGATTCCATGGGAGACCGCGCTCTGATTCCGGTCCGGAGCCACCACGGAGAGACAGTGGCGTCCCGAAAATCTTTCATAAAGCGCGCCCAAGCCTTCCGCATGAATGCCATCATCGTTTGTCAGAAGTATGTTCATAAATTGTCAGCATCTCTCCTGTGTCCCAAGTTTTTATTTTGGGGAAAAACCTGGTTTCTCTCTGACCTGAAACATATGGCCATTTTTGGCATCTTTCAGTTTGTAGTTCCGCCTCTCGGCGGTGCGAGACCGCCTAAAGGCGGAACTACAAACTGAGATGCCCATTTTTTTTGCAAAAGATCAACTATCGCTTGATTAAGTTCTCTTTATATCTTAAAATTCAAATGGATTCAAGGTATCCTTCAAAAAAAAATGGAAACGGGTCTGCTCCTTCACCATGCAATGAGGCACACCCGCTTGAACCGAGCGTACAGGCCGAACCGAGGGGTCGGCTTGATGGATCAATTTTATGACAAAAAAAACTGAACATCACACTCTCATCCCCGCGGTGATTGTCAGCATGTTGTTGTTGTCACTGCCGGCGGATGCACTTGACCCATCATTCCTTCAGGATGATCCGAACATGCCATGGCACATCACAGCAGATGCCATCGAATATGATGAGCACGCGAAGCAGTTCACAGCCACTGGAAATGTGACCCTCACCAAAAATGACCGGAGACTGAGTGGCGATCTTGTCCTCTTCAACCATCAGACCATGGAAGCGTCCGCTCAGGGCCATGTCATCATGAACGCCGGGGAGGACATTCTGGCCGGAACCCGCATTGACATCGATCTGAAAACCGAGACCGGAACCATACATGGCGCGAGCATATATCTGAAAGAGAACCACTTCCATATAAAAGGTGACAAAATACAAAAAATGGGCGAGGCGACCTATGCCGCGCACAAGGCCAGCATTTCCGCATGTGACGGGGATGTGCCCGCATGGAAGATCACCGGAAGAAATCTCAAAGTGACCATTGAGGGATACGCGTTTGTCACCCATGCCGCGCTGTGGGCCAAAAACATACCCGTGCTTTACACCCCCTTTTTCTTTTTCCCGGTCAAGGAGAAACGTCAGTCGGGCCTGCTCACTCCCCAAGTCGGACATTCGGACAGAAAGGGCGTCGAGTACAACCAGCCCCTTTACTGGGCCATCAGTGACCGTTCGGATGCCACCGTTTATCTGCACCCGATGGAGAAGCGGGGGACCAAGGTGGGTGCTGAGTATCGGTATGTCTTGGACAGTCATTCAAAGGGCGCGGTGATGCTTGACCTTCTCGATGACAAAGAGGCATCCGCGCCTGAATTCCGGATGTCAAACTTCGGATTTCAGAATTCGGACAGATACTGGTTCAGAATGAAGCATGATCAGAGGCTGCCGTTCGATTCTTTTGCAAAGCTTGACATTGACATTGTGGGGGATCCGGATTATTTTCATGAATTCAGATACGGATTCTCAGGATTTGAAAGCACAGAGGCCCATTTCAACAAAACTTTTGGCAGAGAGCTGGATGATTACAATGATCCCGTAAGAGTCAGCAGCATCAGCCTGAACAAGAGATGGGACAATTGCAGCCTGACCACCGAAGCCCGGTGGTATGATGACATCATCAGCCGGCGTCGGCAGAATGCCGATGCCACGTTGCACAAACTGCCGGTTGTCCGCTTTGGTTCCCTGAAACAGCGGATTCCCGGGACCCCGCTTTACTGGAAAGTTGATGCCGAGTATGTCCATTTTCACAGAAAAGAGGGCCTGAGCGGGCACCGGGGGGACATCTGTCCGAGAGTCCATCTGCCAAAACGCTTCGGGAATCATGTCACGCTCGAATCGTCTCTCGGACTGCGGGAAACCATCTGGCGTGTTGATGAACATGAAAATGGCGATTCAGAGGGGATTGACAGGCAGACATATGACATCCGATTGGAACTCTCCTCAACCCTGTTCAGAAATTTCCAGTGGAAAACTGGCCCAATCAGGCATGTCATCAAGCCGCGCATCCTTTATGAATACATGCCTGACCAAGGACAGGAGAAGTATCCTTGGTTTGATTCCTTGGACCGGATTGAAAAAAAGAACTTGCTTACGGGGTCAATTGTCAATACAGTGTCAAGCAGGGGGAACGGCCGCCGAATTTGCCGATTCGAGGTGAGCCAGAGTTATGACATCAATGAGGCAAGGGAGACGAACGAGAGGGAAAAAGAGCCTTTCTCCCCGACATATGGCGAAATTGAACTGAGTCTGGGGCATTTCTTGTCCCTGTATGCGGACGCAGAATGGTCCCATCATGAAAGTGAGTTCGAATCCCGCAATTTTCTGATCGATCTGCGGGACAACCGGGGGGACAGAATCT
Source organism: Desulfobacterales bacterium (assembly GCA_029940115.1). Lineage (GTDB taxonomy): Bacteria > Desulfobacterota > Desulfobacteria > Desulfobacterales > 4be13 > JAOZRQ01. The sequence goes on along the minus strand of JAOZRQ010000027.1, from coordinate 9,537 downwards.
TTGTGGCCCACAGGTACCAGCAGGATGTGCGTGAATCGGTTTACACGGATCTCCGGATAAAGGTCACGGACACCATTTCCTTATACGCGGATTATGAGCGCAATCTCCATGACAAAAAGGAAATCAAAAACAGCTTGGGCGTTTTGTATGATGCCCAATGTTGGTCAGCGGACATCCGTCACACCAACGAGGCCGGAGACCACAGATATGCGGTGAGGGTGAATCTTCTGGGACTGGGAGGCGTCAGCGTCGGCAAATGAGCAAAAAACTCAAAAAAGCTTGGTATGCCCTGCATACAAGAAGCAGATTCGAAAATGTGGTGAGCGAGGGACTGACCCGGAAATCCTTTGAGGTCTTTCTGCCCAAGATCAAGGTCAGAAGCAAGCGCAAGGACAGGAAGAAGATGATAGAGGTCCCGCTTTTCCCAGGGTATCTTTTTGTCAAGACCAATCTCGATCCCCGTGAGCATCTTGAGATCATCAGGACAATCGGAACGGTCCGCCTGATCGGTGCCGGAGACAGACCGGTCTCTGTGCCCTCAGATAGTATGGAATCCCTGATGATCATGGTGTCAGGGGATCAGGAAATCTTCACGGGGACCCTTTTTGAACAAGGGGCCAGAATCATGGTGACAGGTGGCCCCTTTGCAGGGGTCATCGGAACCTTTATCCGATACAAAGGCCATGGCCGGGTGCTGATCTACATCGGCGCGCTGGGACAATACGCCGCGGTGGAGGTGGATGAGGAAAATATCAACGCGCTGCCGGAAATGTGAGAACAGGGAAATGGGACCGGATATCATGCGTGAATCTTGGGGTGGATTCCTGCCTTCGCGGGAATGACAGTGAATCCAAGTTTCAAGTCTCAATGGGAGAGAACATATGAACAAACTGGAGCTGATCACTTCCTTGAAAGAAAAAGCGGACATCTCAAAGACAGACGCGGCAAAGGCAGTTGACGTTTTTTTCGGAAGCATGGCGGAATCCATGGCCCACGGAGAGCGTGTTGAAATCCGCGGACTCTGCAGCTTTCTTGTCAGAAAATACGAAAGCTACACCGGCAGAAATCCGAAAACAGGAAAAAAAATTCGCATCAAAACGAAAAAACTCCCGTTTTTCAAATCTGGGAAAGACTTGAAAGAACGGGTGGACTATTAAATGGGTGATGGGTTCTCGGCGATGAACATAATTATGGATGTTGTCGGAAAGGCGGCGACAAAGGTGGATTGTCAAATGGGCGATGGGTCCTTGGCGATGGGTTCTCGGCGATGGGTTTTTGGCATTGGGCGTTGCTGACTCCCAGTTCAGAATGTCAACCATCCAGTGTCAGAACCCAGTGCCCAGAACCCAGCGTCCAGAAACCAGCGTCCCAAACCCAGCACCGAGAACTCAGCGCCCAGCGCCGAGAATTGAGAATCCGATGCCCCCATCAACAAATCAGGAATTGTTTCTGACATTGCTCAGGGAACATGCCATACAGGTGAGAGCGGTCAACTGGCTCTCCACGCTCATGAGAAAGGGAACCATCCCGCACGCCCTCCTTTTTGCCGGGATTGAAGGGGTGGGCAAACGAAGCGCGGCCATGATGTTTGCCATGGCCGGCAATTGCCTTGAAGATTCGATGGCTGACCCATGCGGCGTCTGCCGGTCATGCAGAAAAATCCAGTCTGGCAATCATCCGGACATCATCCTGATCGAACCCTCTGGACCTTTTGTCAGAATTGAACAGATCCGTTTCCTGTGTCAGACCCTCAGCATGAAGCCGTATGAGGCAAGGATGCGGGTGGTCATCCTCGCGGATGCCCAAGCCATGAATCCCGAAGCGGGGAACGCCCTTCTCAAAATGCTGGAGGAGCCACCGGATCGGACCGTTCTGATCCTCACTGTCACGCAGACCTCGGATATGCTCCCGACGATCTTGTCCCGATGTCAGCACATCCGATTTGATCCGATTCCGGGGGAGAGTCTGGCATCCCTGCTGATGGAGACACAGGGCATTGAAATGGAGGATGCGAGAATTCTCGCGGCCTTGGCAAACGGCAGTTATGCCAAAGCCTGCGAGATGAGCCGCAAAAACTGGATCAACCGGAGGGAATGGCTGTTCAGGGAGATCAAGGGACTGACAGAGGGCTTTCCCTCCCATACGCCATTTCCGGCAGCCCGCCTGCTCGCTTTTGCGGAAAAGCTGTCGAAAAAAAAAGATGTTCTCTCAGAATCCCTTGAAGTGATGAAAACTTGGCTGAGGGACATCATCGTTTGCCGACTGGTCATGAATGCCCGGGGAACGTATGATCCTGAAAAAATGATCAACAGGGATTCAGAGGAGAGCATCCGACATCTCTCGCAAAAAGCGACGGCAAGTTCATTGCTTTCAAAAATAAAGGCCATTCAGACCGCACAGAAAAGTCTCCGGGCAAACGCCAATGTGAGACTCACCTTGGAGACGCTCATTATCCGGCTGTATAAGTTATAGAAGGGTTAAGGATTTAAGGGTTAAGGATTTAAGGGTTAAGGATTTAAGGATTTAAGGGTTAAGGGTTAAGAAGGTGTTTGAAAACACCTGTTGCCCCCCTCTGCCCTTGAACGTGAACGTCGTTGCCCGTGCCCGTGAACGTGCACGGGAGGCCTTGATCATCGTTTCGGCCACCCTGCTCCCGCCGGCTTGCCAAATCCGGCGGGCGGCTTGGATTTGGCAATCCAGGCCGAGCAAGGCTGGTCCAAACGATGATCAAGGTCGGCAAGAGAATTTTCAAACACCTTCCAAGCTTACAGCTTACTAAGTACTTGGCCAAAAAAAAATTGGGATTTCCTGTCATGGCAACCAACCTGTCATTCCGGGCAGGGCTGAAAAAAAGGGACTTTTTTTCAGCCTGACCCGGAATCCACCGTGCCTGAAAATTTCTGGTACTTACAAGTGATTGAAGATGAAAAAAATCGTTGGTGTCAGATTCAAGCCGGCTGGCAAGGTATATGACTTTGATGCCGGCGCGTTTGTGTTGAAACGAGGAGCCCCTGTCATTGTGGAGACTGAGCAGGGCCTTGGTTTCGGGATCGTGGCGACCTCACCTGAGCTTCGAGATGAGGCGGATCCGCCCCGTATCCATAAAAATATTTTTCGCCCGGCAACTGAAAAGGATTTCCAGCAAAGAGAAAAAAATGCTGAAACCGAAAAAATGGCATATGACTTTTGTCTTGAACAGATTGGGGAACTTGAGATGGAGATGAACCTCTTTTCTGTTGAAAGCACGTTTGACTCGGGAAAGCTGACATTTTTTTTCACGGCTGAAGGGCGGATTGATTTCCGGGAGCTTGTCAAAATTCTGGTCAACGAATTTCACACCCGCATAGAGATGCGGCAGGTGGGCATTCGCAATCAGGCGAAGATGTGCGGCGGTGTCGGGAGATGCGGCCGTGCGATCTGCTGTTCCACATTCATGGAAAAATTCGAGCCGGTCTCCATACGCATGGCAAAGGAACAGAATCTCTCCTTGAACCCCACCAAAATCTCCGGTCTCTGTGGCCGGCTGATGTGTTGCCTGACCTTTGAAAATGAGACCTATCGGTCGCTCAGGAAGGATTTCCCCAAAATCGGCCAGTTCGTCAAAACCAACAGAGGGGCGGGCAAAGTGATCCGCCATAACCTCATATGCCATCGGATCGTCATCCGAAGGGAGGACGGCCAAGAGATGGAGACGGATTTGGATGATATTGAGGCGTGATGCGTGAGGCGTGAGGCGCATGTCAATGCCCCGAAGGCGGACACTCCCATTTGCAACTCGTGGCTGACTGAAGGAATGCCGCCCGACCGCCGACGAGAATGCCTGTACCATTTAGGGACGACGAATGTCAACAACTTTCTTTCCGGAAAGCGACACTTTGCTTGACATTTTGAGTTTTCCCTGATACCAAGGGGGTTGACACACAACACTCTGAAACTTTTTTTGAGGCCAAAAAAGATGCACGGCCAATCCTTCTCATAAGCTATCCCTGCAGTTCCAAGGAAATTGGCATGCCGCAGGAAAAAAACCCGGCTTCAGGTTGAGGGGAATGAGGGTCAAAGGAGGAAGCCGGGTTTTGCCGCTCAGATACTTGCTGATGCCGAGGGGATTGACAGACCGCAGGAAAAAAAAACCGGCTTCAGGTTGAGGGGAATGAGGGTCAAAGGAGGAAGCCGGGTTTTGCCGCTCAGATACTTGCTGATGCCGAGGGGATTGACAGACCGCAGGAAAAAAACCCGGCTTCAGGTTGAGGGGAATGAGGATCAAAGGAGGAAGCCGGGTTTGCCGCTCAGATCCCACATGCAACCACAAAATCCGTTAGAATCAGCATTGTTACAGAAACAACTCATAAACTCATCAAACTCATCAAACTCACCAAACTCATCAAACTCATCAAACTCATCAAACTCATCAAACTCATCAAACTCATCAAACTTGATTTACATGGGAGAATATGCTTATGGCAGAAACATTCTATATCACGACACCGATCTATTACGTCAATGCGAGACCCCATCTGGGGCACGCGTACACCACGATTGTCGCGGATGTTGCGCGGCGGTTTCATGACATGCGGGGAGCAAAAACCTTCTTTCTCACGGGAACCGATGAGCATGGGGATAAGATCATCCGCGCGGCCAGAAGGGAGAATCTGAGTCCCCGGACATATGTGGATGAGATCAGCAGTCTCTTCAGGAACCTTTGGCCTGAACTGAACATCAAACATGATCACTTTGTACGCACCACAGACCCCTCCCATATCGCGGTGGTGGAGCAGGTGCTTCAGAAAATTTATGATTCAGGCGACATCCACTTCAGCGAATATGAGGGAAAGTATTGCTTCGGATGCGAGCGGTTTTACGCGGACCGGGAACTGGTGGATGGCAAGTGCCCAGATCATGAAACCGAGCCGGAGACCATCAAGGAGGCCAATTATTTCTTCAGGATGAGCCGTTATCAGGACTGGCTCATCGAACATATTCATGCAAACCCGGATTTCATCCGGCCTGAACGCTACAAAAACGAAGTTCTCGCCTTTTTGCGTGAGCCCCTTGAGGATCTCTGCATCTCCCGCCCCAAAACCCGCCTCCGTTGGGGAATCACCCTCCCCTTTGATGAGGAGTATGTGACATATGTCTGGTTCGACGCGCTGTTGAACTATGTCTCCGCACTCGAATATCCGGATGGGGATCGGTTCAAAAAATTATGGCCCCATGTTCAGCACGTCGTGGCCAAGGACATTCTGAAACCCCACGGCATTTACTGGCCCATCATGCTCAAGGCCGCCGGCATTCCGGTGTACCAGCATCTGAATGTTCATGGGTACTGGAATGTGGAACAGAGCAAGATGTCCAAAAGCCTTGGCAATGTGGTGGAACCGCTTCAACTGAAAAATGTTTACGGGCTGGACGCGTTCCGCTTTTTTCTGATGCGGGAGATGAGCTTTGGCCTTGATTCGACTTTCAGCGAAGATGCGCTGGTGCAACGGATCAATTCGGATCTCGCGAATGATCTCGGGAATCTCTTCTCCAGGGTGCTCGCCATGGCCCACAAATATTTCAAGGGAGTGGTGCCTGAAACCGATCCGGACATTGAGGAGGAGGTGCGGTTCGGCCTGAAATCCCATGCCTTGAAAGCCATTGCCGAATTTGAACGGACCATGGTGGTCTTTGCCTTCAACAAGACGGTGGCCGCGGTCTGGGAATTCATCAACGAGATGAACAAATACATTGATGTGACCGCCCCTTGGGAGCTTGCAAAGCAGAAGTCATGCAGGAAGCAGCTTCAGGCGGTGATCTACAATCTTCTGGACGGGTTGCGGATCATATCCGGGCTGATTTATCCCTTTATGCCGGACACGGCATGCACCATGCAGAAACATCTCGGCAGGGATCCGGAGGAGCCGTTTTATCTCCTTGACTCGCTCAAATCCTGGAATATGACCCAGCGAGGCACGGTGCTCCCCAAATCCATCGCGCTCTTTCCGAGAATCGACAGGGAGAAGATGGCCGCCGAATCATCCACTGCCAAAAGCGGCGGACAAGGGGGAACTGCCGGCAGCCGGCTCTCCCCTCCCCTCAAACCCGAAATAGACATTGAGACACTCGCCAAGGTGGATATCAGAGTCGGCACGGTGGTCAAGGCAACGGTGATCCCCCGGGCCAAAAAGCTCCTGAAACTGGAGGTGGACATCGGGGAGACACGGACAATTGTGGCGGGCATTGCCGGAAGCTATGCGCCTGAAGATATGACAGGCAAGCCGGTCATTGTCGTGGCAAACCTGAAGCCTGCCAAAATAATGGGCGTATTGTCCAACGGCATGTTGCTCGCGGCGCTCGAAAAACACGGATGCAACGTGGCAACTGTGGATAAGGACGTGAAACCGGGCACACCGCTCAGTTAGAAGTGGCGGTTTGTAGTTCCGCCTTTAGGCGGTGCCGCACCGCCTAAAGGCGGAACTACAAACTTTCTCCGAATGTCTGAAATTCGGGTTCAGCGGTTGCAGCCAATAATGAGGTTTTTCATGAACCATCTGGGATCTGTATATGAACAAGATTTTTGTCTATGGATATGCCATAATGTCGAATTGTTGAAAAACGGCCTGTTGTCACAGATTGATGTCAAAAACATCACAGAGGAATTGGAAGATATGGGAAGAAGTCAGCACCGGGAGCTGATGAGCAGATTGGAAGTGTTGTTTGCCCATCTTCTGAAATGGCAGCATCAGCCGGGGCATCGTTCAAACAGTTGGAAAGGAACCATGGTTGAACAGAGGCACCGGATAAGGCGATTGTTGAAAGCCAGCCCGAGTCTGAAACATCAGATCGAGAAGAGAAAAACCGAAGCTTATTCCGATGCTGTGGAATATGCCGCGGCTGAGACCGGCATTCCCGAATCCGATTTTCCTCAGTCCTGCCCTTATTCTTTGGATGACGCATTGGATAAGGATTTTTATCCGGATGAGGCCATATGAAATGACAAAAAGCAGCTCCCACCCCAGCCTTTCCGTACAAATTGCGAATCGCATGGAACGGCTCAAACGATGGGGTCCACGTTTGCCAGTGTTGTCGACGCGAATTCCGGCTCAGACAATGGAGGGAGTCAATCCGTGCGATCCGTGTGATCCGTCCGATCCGCGGTTCAAAATGTGGGGCGGTTCAAGACGCAAGAAGGGCTTCCTGCCCACAATCCATGTCATGGATCAAGGAGATTGGGAGTGGATTCCGGGTCAGATGACGGGAACCTCGTCTTGAGTCAGGCCAATGCCAATTCCCGTCATCTGCCCGGAATGACAGGTTCATGTTGGATTTGGGGGATTGACACGAACGATTTGAAAAATCATTCTACTTTGTTTGACATCCCAATTTTTTTTTGATACTAAAAAGATTGACGGCAATCCCCTTCTCACCCACAATCCATGTCATGGATCAAGGAGATTGGGAGTGGATTCCGGGTCAGATGACGGGAACCTCGTCTGAGGGAATGACGGCCTCAAGAATTTTGCCGGTTCCCGTCACCTGCCCGGAATGACAGGCTTGTGTTGGATTTGAAACATGAGACAAAACTGTCATCAAAGCCATCTGCGTTCATCTGCGGATGAAATCACAGGGGGACAAAAGTTGTCTGCCCACGAGAAACGTGGGAATGAGATGAGTGAGATTGTTACGGGGCATTCCACGCGAAGCGTGGAATGTGAGATGAGTGAGATTATTACTGGGTTCCCACGCGAAGCGTGGGAATGAGATGAGTGAGATTGTTCCGGGGCATTCCCACGCGAAGCGTGGGAATGTGAGATGAGTGAGATTATTACGGGGCGTGAGACGTCCCTTCTGCACGCGAAGCGTGGGAACGAGATGAATGAGATGAACGCATGATTGAAAAGCTATGACTATGATAAAGAGACCGAGAGAGACAAAACGGGATATGAGCTTGAGCGGCCAAGAATTGAGGAGATGCCATTCGGTCAAGCATCCTGTGATCAGCCTGAATGAAGGGCATTCCTCCAAAAAAGGGATGACGAGATGGATATTCGAATGTACCCTGCTGATTCTCCTTTTGTTTGCCTTATGCCAAATAACCGGAGTGCCGGGTGGAGCTGTTCATTATGAACAGACGCCTGACGAGGGCCATGTTTCGGATCCCGAATCTCAGAAGACGTGGTTCGAAAAAAAGAACATCCGGGACATGCTTGACAGCAAATGCTTCATGAACCTCAAATCAAAGGGATTTGATTTTGTGTCTGACGATCATCGGTTTCATGTTGAAACCAGCATCAACATCCGGTTGCAGAATTTCATCTTGGAAAAGATAGACCGCTCAACTTCCCGACATATCGGAATTGTGGCAATGGACCCCTATGCAGGAAGGGTGCTGGCGATGGTGGGTTTTGATGAGGACGACCCGAACAACAACCCCTGCACTGACAGCAGATTCCCCGCGGCAAGCATCTTCAAGATTGTGACCGCGGCCGCGGCCATTGAAAAATGCGGCCTCAATTCAGACTCGCAGGTGACCTACAGCGGCAGAAAACACACCTTGTACAAATCTCAGATGAAGAAGCGGAAGAAAGGTGTCAGAAAAGTCACTCTGCGGGATTCGTTTGCCCAGTCCATCAATCCGGTGTTCGGGAAAATCGGCACCCATGATCTGGGAAAGACCACCCTTGAGGAATATGCGGACGCGTTCGGATTCAACCGGGAGATCAGTTTTGAAATTCCGCTCACACCCAGCGTGATTGATGTGTCCGACCGACCTTATCACTGGGCTGAGATCGCGAGCGGATTCAACCGGGAGACCCGGATATCCCCCCTCCACGGTGCATTGATCGCCTCGGCGATCATCAATCAGGGCAGGCTGATAGAGCCGATGATCATTGACGAGATAAGGAATGAACAGGGGCAAATGGTTTATCAGAGCCATTACACCCCTCTGAATCAGGCCATCACCCCGGATGCGTCAAAGGTGATGAGTGATCTCATGCAAGGGACAATAGAATCGGGCACCTGCAAGAAGGTGTTCAGGGGATATCAAAAGGATCCGGTGCTTTCCAGACTCAGCATTGGGGGGAAGACCGGCAGCATCAACAGCAAGAAACGAGATGCCCGCTATGACTGGTTCGTGGGATTTGCCGAGGAAAAGGAGGGGGCGGAGAAAATGGTCATATCCGTTGTCGTGGCCCATGGGAAATATATCGGCATACGTGCGGCCAAGTATGCCCGTATCTTCATCAAAGAATATTTCAGCAATTATTATTCGATTTCAAAACAGAGATCAGAATCTGAAAACCAAGGATGAGTTTGGAGAGTTTTATGAGTTTTGAGAGTTTATGAGTTTTGAGAGTTTTGAGAGTTTTGAGAGTTTATGAGTTTTGAGAGTTTTATGAGTTTTGAGAGTTTTATGAGTTTTATGAGCTTTGAGAGTTTTATGAGTTTTATGAGTTTTATGAGTTTTGAGAGTTTTATGAGTTTTGAGAGTTTTATGAGTTTGGAGAGTTTTATGAGTTTGGAGAGTTTTATGAGTTTTGAGAGTTTTATGAGTTT
>JAOZRQ010000334.1 GCA_029940115.1 Desulfobacterales bacterium | reverse complement strand
CAAATCCGAGCCATCTCCGCCGGATTTGGCAATCCGGCGGGAGCGGAAGTTTGGTCCGCTCGGCTCGCCCCTCTCCCGCTCGGCTCGGATTGGCAAATCCGAGCCATCTCCGCCGGATTTGGCAATCCGGCGGGAGCGGAAGTTTGGTTTGGCCAGCCGGCGGGAGCGGAAGTTTGGTTTGGCCAGCCGGCGGGAGCGGTACTTTGGTTTGGCAATCCGGCGGGAGCGGAAGTTCGGCCCCTTCTCGCTTGGTTCGGAAGTTCAATCCGAGCCAATGGCTTAATTCCGCCGGGTGTCATAGGCCGCGATCTTGGGCAGATTCACCTGCTCAAGCAACTTTGCCCGGTGCCTGCGCAATGCAGTGTTCCCCGGGTTGGCTTGGATCTGCTGGAATAGGTGGTCCATCGCGTCATACCAGTATCCGGCTTGGGCATAGACGAGGTACTGGCGATCCGCGGGTGCATTTGCCAAACGCCGGGCCACATCCGCGGAAGGTTCCGCATACTTCAGGGAGCCGCTGATGAAATAGTCGGCGGAGCGATCCTCTTCGTCGAACACAATGGTCAAAAACCATTCATATTCCACATCCGGCTCCAGTCGGACCTCATGGTCGGCCAGATCAATCCGGAACATCCCTTTCGAAGCCGGTCCTTGGATATGAGCATCCAGCAACGGCTCATCAGCCTTGAACGCGGTCACCCGGAATTCCATCTTGCCCGGCCAAGGATCAGAGGCATACCATAACAGCGCCGGCTGAGGCGTTGAGGTCAGGCCGACCGTTTCGGGAACGAGCGGAACCATGCGGGACGGAACTGCCGACGGCTCTTTTTCGGCTTTCTTCCGGACAAGCCCCCGGGTCAACGCGCCGCTGCGCCGGGTCATCATGCTTCGGCTCCGCCCCCGGCTGGATCCTTCGCTGTCCCTTCTGAGGACCTCCGCATCTATTTTTGGCGCATGAAAAAGCGGCGCATCCGCTCCCCGCTGCAATTCACCCTGATCCGCCGCAGCCGCTGGGGATGCCGTCAACAGCAGAGTCAGCGTGATGACAACGAAGTCGAATGTTGTTGAAGAAAACAAGTGTCTCATCATATCTCCTCCTGTATATTTGATTTGAGTGTAAGCAAAATCCGAAATCCGAATGTCGAAATCCGAAACAAATCCGAAATCCGAATGTTTGAAACATTGCAGTGAGTTGTCTCAAATTTTGAATTTCGGTCATTCGGAATCGTCTCGCTGTTTGTCTCAATTTTTGGGCATCCACCGGGATGTTGAAATGGGTCATGCTCTCCGGCAGACTGATCAACACGGCCAGCCGGTCTTCAAGGGGAATCGGATAGACGACGGCGGTATGTGGCGGTGTGCGGTCCAAGGAGACTTTATCTTCGGCCATGGCCGTGACACACTCATCATTGAAGAAGTTCTGCAACTCTGCGGTTTTCAGGACTTCCATGGTATCCCGAGCATGCTTCAGCTTGGCTTCCCGGGCTTTCGGATCCGACAATGCATCGGCCTGTGTCAGGTAGATGTCGGCCAGGCCGATATAGACCGGCCTGATATGCTCGTTAAAATGATCCTTCTGCCACCGGTGTCCCCTGAAGAGCTGAATGCGGATCGGATCCAGGGTTCCAACGGCTCGTTGGTAAGCCTGAAGCGCGTCTTCGATATTTCCTTGGGACTTGAAGATCCTTCCCATCTGCCAATGCCAGCGATAGAGGGTTTCCAGACTGTTCATCTGCTGGGCAAAGAAAACCGCGCTCCGGGTGAGACCGAGCGCCTCCTCATACCGCCCTTCATCCTCATACAATTCTCCCATATGCCCGTATACCCGGGAAAGGATACGCAAATCCTTCAGTGCCTCACTGATTCGGCCGGCCTCCTTCAAGGATTCCCAAGCATTTTGGCGTAGTTCGGCATTCTCTTCCTTGTTCCCCGCATCCCGCATCAGCAACGCGAGGGTGATGAGATTGTCCGCTTTGGCATAAGCGTCGGGCAGGGTTTTGATATGCCCGGCCGCGGTCTCCATGGTCTGTGCCATGGCCGGCAGATCACCGACAGACAAGTGGACCCGGGCCATATTCAGCAACACCTTGGCCCTGAGTTCATCCATGCCGCCTGCCTCTTTGATGATCCCGAGCGATTCTTGATAGGTCGCGACCGCGTCCTTTATGTTCCCGTCGGCCACAAGCAGGTTGGCGGCATTGTTCAGGATATCCGCAAGCACCGCCGGCTGTCCCGCGGCCCGTGCCTCCTGGATCGCCCGTTCCATGAACGTCACCGAGTCTTTCAGTTCTCCGAGTGTCAGATGGATGTCTGAAAGGTGGCTGAGAAACAGGGCGTTTCGATGTCGGTCACCACTTTTTTCGAGTACAGGCAACGACTCAGTGAAAAGGGACTGCGCTTTTTCGTGAAGCCCAAGGGCCTTGTAAGCGTGGCCAAGATGGGCCAGCGTATCCATGTAAATCTCAGGAGACTGATCACGGTCAAGAAGTTCCAAGGCATCTTCCCACGCGTGTGCCGCCTCTCCAAAGTCGCCTTTGCGGAGAAGTTCCTCCCCCGCTGACACCCGCGCCTGAATCTCCTCGCTGACCAGCAAGGCCGCATGGGAGATGCCGGCGGCAATGATGCAGGCGACAAGTGTGAGGATTGAAAAGTGTTTGATGTTCATATGCCCTCCGTATGCGGTCAGCGGCTATGGGCGAGCGGCTCCTATCGCCGCTTTCCGCTCACCCTCGCTTCAGATTACAAAATCTGTTAAAACTTAGTGCTGCGTTTCATAAATAATGTTCGGGTTCTCCGTCTTTTTGCTGACAACTCCGTATAAGTGGGCAATGGCCTGATTTCATTTGAAATAATTTGAGAAAACAGTAAGTATTCGGTAAACCCCGTCGGCCTCACCCCGCGCTCGGTTCGGATTGACAAATCCGAACCGCCATCCACGCCGGATTTGGCAATCCGACGGGAGCGGGCACGGGGTTTACCGAATATTTACAGAAAACAAGGTATGATCACGACAAAAGTCAGGCCATTTAACCTGTTCATTATTTGTGAAATGGAGCACTTGGGAATATTGCAATCCAAGTTTCAAGTTTCAAGTTTCAATATTCAATATTCAATTGGAAGTGAACGCCGTCGTCCTGAAGGTCATCCTCACCACTCTGGACCACGTCTTCGAGCGCGTGTCCCCAGTATATCTCCGCGAAGGCGCTCTTGCTGATGACCCATCGCAGGCCGAGTCCCAGGCTGCAAATGCTGTCCGGATCCGGATCGGGCAGGTCGGTGTTCCAGCCGTAGCCGAAGTCGAAGAAGGGTGCCAGATGCAGGAAGCCGTCGGTCTCCCCCTTGCTCACCCCCGGTATTTTCAGTTGCACGATGGGGATCTGCCATTCAAGGGAGCTGATCACCCCGCTGTCCGTGGTGATCTGGTTCTCCCGGTACCCCCGGACGGTTGAGGCTCCGCCAATGGAGAACTTCTCCAAGGGGAGAAGCGGGTCGGCTGAGACACGCAGGTCCGTCTTCAGAATGATCTGGCTGTTCAGGGGACTTATCCGCTTGAGCCACTGGAACTGTCCCATCCAAGTGAAGAACTCCCCTTTGAGCGTGACGCCGTCGGACTTCCTGAAGTAGTCCCCGGTCGCGCCCATCATGTCCAGCCCGAAGCCGAAGGTCGAGCGCAGGGCCAGCACATGGCTCATGCTCCGGTCCACCCATTCTTGGGAGAAGCGGAGCACGGCGATGTCACTCTCGCCCGGTCCCTCGAACGAGTAAGACTGGCTTAGGAGGTAGGTCTCACTCTCCCGCTTCTCAAGCCTCAGTCCCATTGAGAACTCCTTGGAGAGCGTCTTGTAAAAGGGATGGCGCAGGGAGACGCCGTAGGTCATCGTCTTGCTCTGGATCTTCAGCTTGTCAAAGGGCGAGGAGATCACATCCGACTCGGACCGCTCCACGTCAAAGGCCAAGGTGGTGTCCCATCGGGTGATCGGGATGGTGTAGTTCACGGCGAACTCATCCAGCCCTTCGGTCAGCGCGTACTCGGCGCTCAGGGCGTCCCCCCAGCCGGTCAGGTTCATATGCCGGAGCCCCATCTCGCCCCGATAGGCCCCGATGCTCGGGGAGTTGTGGTTGTTGAAGCCGACCCATATGTGGTACGGCCTCGATTCCTCCACACCGACGTTCAGGATCGCCTCGCCGGGGGTCAGTCCGGGGGCTAGGCTTGCGTCAATGTTCTCGACCCGAGGATCCTGCCGGATCAGCTTCAGGCGTTCCTGCAACGCGATGATGTTCAGGGGCCCTTTGTCGGGATCCGTCGTGAGTCTCAGGCGTCCGGAGATGTACCCCTCACGGAGCCAAGTGTTGCCGGATATCTCGGTCCGACTCAGCCTTCCCTCGGTGATCCGCATCCTGATGATGCCGTCCCTCAACGGCTGGTCCGGGATGACCGCGCCGGAGTTCACATACCCGCGGTCAATGTAGAACCGGGTCACGACATTCTTCGCCTCCTGCAATTCCTCCGCGGTGATCTCGCGGTTCTCGTAAGGGGAGAGGATGACGCCGAGTTCCTCATCGGTGAAGACCTTGTTCCCGTTGAGTTGGAATTTGCGTACCTTTACCTTTTCCACGGCGGAGAGCGTCTCCCCCCCTTCAATGGGGGGCAACACACTTTCCGATTCGGTGGCCCAAGCCTCTCCCCAGAAGAGCGCCATGACCACCACCCCAACCCACATGAAAATTCTTTTCACATCAAGCTCCTTATCCTCGTTTGTTCAAAAATATTTCAAATCCATCCTCTCCGGAGTGCAAAGCTTGCTTTGTGAGTCACTTGGACACTCCGTGATGATGCCACTCACAAGGCAAGCCTTGCACTCCGGGGAGCGCCGTTGGCGTTTGGACACTCCGGATGATGCCACTCACAAGGCAAGCCTTGCACTCCGGGGAGCGCCGTTGGCGTTTGCGGATCAACGCCCTGCCTTTGGCGCATCCAGCCAGCGTCTGTCCGCGCTCCATGCGATCCCCTGTTTTTTCAGATACGCAAGCGTGTTTTTGTGAAAGCCGCTGATCGAAAAGACAAAAAGCACCGCTTTGCCGACATTCTCAAGCCTTGCCAGTTCCCCCGCCTTCTCCTGGAACGCCTTGGCCTCCCTCACGCTGAACTTCGCCTTCCGGTTCTTCACCTCCCCGATCAGCGAATACCCGCCCCCTTTCGCCTTGGCAAGAATGTCGATCTGAAATTCCGGATCATGAAGCGGCGGGGAATGGTATGACCACACATTCCCATATTCCGTGAACTCAAAGTCGGCAGGAAGGTTTTCCATCATGGAGATGAACCGGTCATTCATCCTGAACGCCTCGGATTTCAGCTGGCTGATGATCACAAATTCGGCAAACGCGCCCTTGTAGCGGCTGTATTCCCCCCTGAGCCGCTCATATCTCTCTTGAATCTCCTCGAACAGCCGCCTGTATTCATCAGGCGCGTCACGGGTGGCAAACTTGTCAATGTCGTCCGAGCAGCTCCGCCTGAAGACCTTGTCGAAGATGTTGTCCTGCACCCCCCTGTACCTGCCGTAATGCTCCTCGATGATGTCGGCCCTGTGCAGGGCCCTGAAGCTCCGAGTCGCTCATGTCAAGCCCGAGCTTCCGCTTGAGATCCTTCCGGGCCACAAACCTGTGCCGCTCCCTTGAGAGATGCAGGACCATGTCCTTCGCGTGGAGATCGTTGATCCGCGAGAACGCTGAATCAAGATATTCCATCCAAGTCGTGTTGATGTTGGCATCCAAGTTCAGGGTCTCGAATTCCAGGGTCTTCCGGACACCTTCCGGGGTCGTCAGGTCCCTCCCCGGACATTTCGATCTGAACAGCGCGCTGATGTAGAAGGGTCAGACGGGCGATCAGCCACACGGTCTCCTCCGAAACCAGGACCTTGTCAATGAGGGAGTATTTGCAGATCATCTCAACCGACTCGTCCTCCGGCAGGTTCCCGAGGGGACCTTTGAGAAACCTGCCCGGCAGAAGGCGGTTCAGGTCGTCCATGAGCCAGCCCACCCAGCTGCCGGTGACCAGTAGCGGCGCGTTCTTGTACTCGCAGGTGTGCAGATAGCTGCCCGCGAGGTTTTCCGCCCGCCGGGTTCTTTCTTTGTCCCAGAAGATGAACCGGTTGATGAACTGAAATTCATCAATCATCTGGACCACCCTCTCGTCATTGTGTTCGGCGATTCCCCTAGGCAACTCCCTTGCAATGTCCCACATCATGTCGGCCTTCTCCTTCTCAGCCCTCAGTCGCATCCCCCGGATCGGATCCATCAGGTAATCCAACCCCTCCCTTCCGGATATGTCATGCGCCTCCTCAAGGGTTCTCGCCTTCTTGGGGGACAGATAATCCCTGTTGCGGGTCTTGAAGGCAACATACTGATAGATGAAGGTGAGAAAAAAATCCTCGGCAAAGTCCCCGATCCATTTGTCTGCCTCCCTGATCTCATAATAAAAGGGAACCACCCGGTCATTCCTCTCAAAGACGATGTTGTACAACCTTTGCAGCAGGGCGGTCTTCCCGGTCTTTCTCCGGGAAAGGATGGCTGAACTCTGTGATATCTCCTGCTTTGTCCTGTCAATCCAGTTCAGGAAATAGGCCAGCTCCTTTTTCCTGCCAGTGAACAGTTCGGGTTTTCCGATTCTTTCCTTCAGCCAAATTTTCATTCTCTTTTTCCTTATCCATTATCCGGAGTGCAAAGCTTGCTTTGCGAGTCAATGATTCCGAGCGCGCTCCGGACACCGCTCACCCTTTCTCAAGCCATCGCCTGTCGCTACTCCACGCGATCCCGTGCCTTTCCATATGGGCAAGGGTGTTCTTGAAGAAGCCGTTCACCGAGAAGACGAACAGCACAGCCTTGCCGATGTCCTCAAGCCTCATCAGTTCCGCGGCCTTTTCCTGAAATTCCTCGGCCTCCCTCACGCTGAACTTCGCCTTCCGATTCTTCACCTCGCCGATGAGGGAATACGCATCCTCCCCGGCCCGGGCGAATATGTCGGCCTGAATCCCCCGCTGATGCACTGGCGACGCGGACCAGGACCAGACCGTCCGGTACGCCGCGAACCTGAAGTCTGCCGGCAGGTCGAGGCGATGAGGATCACTTCCCCGCCTTTGCCCCTTCCCCTTGTGTCCGAGCTGATATATGCGCCGTCTGTGAAAGAGATATCTTCGGCGTCAATCAGAAGAGTCCCGGCATCCCCGGCTCCTTCTCCCTCAAATTCCGTTGTCATGTGAATACGGCTGCCGTGTCCCTTGCTGTTTTCACCGGCAAAGGAGATCGAATCCGAGGCGCTGAGGATCACTTCCCCGCCTTTGCCCCTTCCCCAAGTGGTTGAGTAAATCACGGCACCGTCGGCAAAGGAGATGTTCTGGGCTTCGATCTCAAGTCGCCCGGCATCTCCGGCCCCGTCTTCCATGTACTGGGTTGTCACTACAATCCTGCTGCCCCATCCATCACTCTTTTCTCCGGCAAAGGAGACCGAATCCGAGGCGCTGAGGATCACTTCCCCGCCTTTGCCCTTTCCCCAATTGCCTGAGTTCACAGAAGCGCCGTCGGCAAAGGAGATGTTCCGGGCTTGGATCTCAAGACGCCCGGCATCTCCGGCTCCGTCTTCCTCGTAATCGGTTATCATCCAAATCCCGCTGTCTCCGGCAAAGGAGACCGAATCCGAGGCACTGAGGATCACTTCTCCCCCTTTGCCCTTTCCGT
>JAOZRQ010000333.1 GCA_029940115.1 Desulfobacterales bacterium | reverse complement strand
TGCGGAGCGTCCTCGGCATCGAGAACCGCAGGGGCTCGCCCTTCAACGTCCAGCGGAGCCTGAACATCGCCAACCTGACTGGGGAGGAGGTGGCGTCCATGTTCCGATGGCATGAGCGGGAGAGCAACCAGAAGGTCGAGCCGGCGGTGGTTGACCGGATCATCTATGAGACGAGGGGCCAGCCGGGGCTGGTCTCCTGGTTCGGCGAGCTGCTCACCGAGGGGTTCCAGGAATACGAGCCGGACAGGGAGGGGCCGATCACCATGGCGCGCCTTGATTATGTCCACGCGGCCGCGACCCAGATACTTCCGAACGCCAACATCCTGAACCTGATCAGCAAGGCGAACCAGGAGCCCCACCGGAAGTTCGTCATGGAGCTGTTCCGGACGGCGGAGAAGGTGCCGTTCAAGTTTGACGATCCGTCCACCAACTTCCTGTACATGAACGGCGTGATCGACCGGGAGGAGTCGGACGGGGGATTCTTCGTGAGATTCTCCTGCCCGTTTGTCCAGAAGCGCCTGTTCAACCACTTCTCGTACCAGCTCTTCCCGCATCTCGGGGTCATCTACGAACCCTTCGAGGAGGTGGGCCACATCGTCACCGAGACCACGCTGGACGTGGAGGCCCTGATGCGGCGGTATGAGAGGCATCTTCAGAAGAACCGGGACTGGATGCTGAAAGACGCGCCGAGGCGGAGCGACCTGAGGATCTACGAGGCGGTCTTCCATTTCAACCTGTACGAGTACCTGGTCCGGTTCTTCGGCAGCTACAAGACCGAGGTGTGGCCCGAGTTCCCGACCGGCAACGGCAAGGTGGACATCCTGATCAGGCATGGCGGAACGCTTCATGCCTTGGAACTCAAGAGCTACAGGGACAATCCCGCCTATCACCGGGCCTTGGCACAGGCCGCCGAGTATGGCAGGGAACTCGGCTTGGATGTGATTCATCTGATCGTCTTCGTGGAGTACATCGGCGATGACCTTCGGAAAAAGTATGAGGGGGATCACAGGGATGGGACCACCGGGGTGACGGTCACGCCGCTGCTCATCGCGACGGGGAACTGAGCCGATGACCTACATCTGTGAAACGTGTCTTTGTGAAGGAGTCTGGCATGCCCGGAAACCGGGGCCTCCGCCAAACTGCAAGTTTGGCACTCCGGACAATCTTTTTGTTGAAGGCTATATAACGGATTTAGGGGTTTCATCCAAACCATGGATTTCTGAACGGCAAGTTTGGCACTCCGGACAATCTTTTTGTTGAAGGCTATATAACGGATTTAGGGGTTTCATCCAAACCATGGATTTCTGATGTGTGATATGAGAATTCAGAGTTTTCTTAGAAGTCCCAAAAACAGGAATCGCGAGTGAAAAGCATCTGTGAAATCTGTGCCATCTGCGGTCCAGCCCGATTTGAGAGGAAAACAGATGAAAATCCGAAGGATCAGGATAAGAGGGTTCAAGGTTTTCAAAGAGATTAAAATACAGGACCTGTCCAATTTAAGCGTCTTTCTGGGGGCAAACGGCTCCGGAAAGTCCTCCCTGTTCGATGTTTTCAGCTTTCTGAGTGATGCCATGAAAGAGGATGTGGCATCGGCAGTCAGCAGGCGAGGCGGTTTCAAAGAGATTGTCTCAAGAGGGCATACTGGTAACATTGTGTTTGAAATCGGGTTCCGAAAACATGCCGACGATGTCACATATACCCTCTTAATCGGGTTGGATGAAAGTCGTCCAGTTGTGAAAAGAGAGATGTTGCGCCTTGGAGAGCATGACGTGCTGAATTTCATAAAAGGAGAGGGGATCGCCATCTCAGAGGAATGCGAGGCCGGTGAGCCGGGCAAACTCGAAGTTCATGTTCTTGACGCGCCAGACGTTCTGGCTCTCAAAGGTTTGGAGCAGTTCCGGAGATTCAAAATCGTCACTTCCGTCAGAAGATTGATAAAGAACTGGCACATCTCAGATTTTGACATTCACAAAGCCAGACTGGCAGGGCATACCCCATTAGACAACCATCTGACACCGACGGGAGACAATCTGGCCAGTGTGGCTCGGCACATTCATCAAAAACATCCGGAGATATTTGATGAGATACTCGGAAAGATGAGGAAGGGGATTCCCGGTTTTTCTCGAATTCAACCTGTCGAGAGAGTTGACGGGCAGATTGGCCTGCAATTTCAAGAGAAGAGTTTCAACGAACCATTCATCGCAAGACATGTCTCTGACGGCACACTGAAATATTTTGCCCATCTGCTGTTGTTGCATGAGTGGAAACCTCATCCGTTACTTTGCGTGGAGAATCCAGAGAACCATCTTCACCCAGAGCTGCTGCTGGGACTCGCTGAAGAATTTCGGGAATATGCAAACAGGGGCGGGCAGGTCTTTGTCTCCACCCAATCCCCTGAGTTTGTCAATGCACTGAAGATCGATGAACTGTTCTGGCTTATCAGAAAGGAGGGATTTGCCAAAGCCACCCGTGCGAAGGATGATCCGGTCATCAAGGTACTCCATGAGGCAGGGAATCCGTTGGGCTCTTTGTGGACTCAGAGTTATCTGAAAGGATTCGGTGATATTGGAATTCCTGCTTGAGGAGCCTTTCATGGTGATGCCAAAGGCTCCATGCGTTGAATGTCGGCAACTGTCGGGGGGCCACAAAGTGTTCTCCCATCGCGGCTCCGGCCCGCCAATGCGGGTGCTGGCATGATTCGCATGTCAATGCCCCCCCGAAGGCGGACACTCCCATTTGCAGCTCGTGGCTGACTGAAAAGATGCCGCCCGACTCTGCCAACAGGAACGCCTGCACCATGAGGGGTGACGGATGTCAACAACTTTTCTTTCAGGGAGCGACATTTTCTTTGACATTCCAAGTTGTCCTTGATAATAGGGGAAGCGCGTCAAGACGCAAGAAGGGCTGCCCAGTCGTTGAGGTTGAAAGGCAATGAGTCACAAATTGTGGAGGTTGAAGGGCAATGGGACCGCCCTTCCTGCACTCCATTTGTTGAGCTCTCTCACGCTTGAGCCGGCACCCTGAAAGCCTGCGCTGAAGCCGGGGGTCAATTTTGAAATTTGAGGCCCCCTTCTTATAAACCATCCCTGTAGTTCACAACGGACAAAAGTTTTCTGCCAAAAACTGGACATAAATTCCCGCACCAAGGCAAAAAAATGGTGAAAGATGGCGCGTGGGCAACAATCAAACCTGAACCCTACAGCAACCAACTCACAAAACTCACAAACTCTTAAACTCTTTAACTGATTTACATGGGAGAACGTAATGAGAGAGACTCAGTATTATATTGATATGGAAAATCGGTTTGGCGCGCATAATTACAAGCCCTTGGATGTGGTATTGTCCAGAGGGGAGGGGATCTGGGTATGGGATGTGGAAGGCAGAAAATATCTTGATTTCCTCTCTGCCTACTCGGCGGTCAACCAGGGACACTGCCACCCGAAGATCATGCAGACCATGATTGAGCAGGCTCAGAAACTGACCCTCACTTCCCGGGCGTTTCGCAATGATCAGCTTGGGTTTCTTTACAAGGAGCTCTGCGAACTGACCCATTCCCATAAGGTCCTCCCGATGAACAGCGGCGCGGAGGCGGTGGAGACCGTGATCAAGGCGGTTCGGAAATGGGGATACCAAGTCAAGGGGGTTCCGGAGGGCCAAGCTGAGATCATCGTGTGTGAGAACAACTTCCATGGCCGGACCATCACGATTGTCGGGTTCAGCACAGATGAGCAGTACAAAGACGGATTCGGCCCCTTTGCCCCCGGATTCAAGGCGATTCCCTTTGGAGACGCCGGCGCGTTGGAGGCGGCCATCACCCCCAACACCGTCGGCTTCATGGCTGAACCGATTCAGGGGGAGGCAGGGGTCATCATTCCGCCGGATGGCTATCTCAGGGAGGTCAGGGATATCTGCAACCGGGAGAATGTCGTGCTGATCTTCGATGAGATCCAGACCGGTCTGGGGCGGACCGGGAAGCTTCTCGCCGAGGCGCATGAGGGGATCGAGGCGGATGTGACCCTGATCGGCAAGGCCCTTTCCGGCGGCTTCTATCCGATCTCCGCGGTCTTGTCGAACACAGAGGTGCTCGGCGTGTTCATGCCCGGAGACCATGGGAGCACCTTCGGCGGAAATCCCTTGGGCTGTGCGGTGGCGAGAACCGCGATCAAGGTGCTGATTGAGGAGCGGATGATTGAGAACGCTGAGGAGATGGGGAGGTATTTTCTGTCCCAACTGGGCAATGTCAGCAGCCCTCATATTAAGGATGTCCGGGGAAGGGGGCTGATGATCGGCGTGGAACTTCTTCCTGAGGCCGGAGGCGCTCGTCCCTTTTGCGAGGCATTGATGAAAAAGGGGTTGCTGTGCAAGGAGACGCATGAGCATGTGATTCGCTTCGCGCCCCCGCTGATCATCACCAAGAAGGATATTGACTGGGCCATGGAACGGATCGAGGCGGTTCTGACAAGAGGCATGTCTTGATGTCCGTGACAGAATCCAGATGGCCAGCTTTTTCCATGGGACAGGTGGCTCGCATCTGGAGGCGTCGAAGTCTGTGAGGTGCCCGGCAGTCATCACAACATGATCAAAGAGCCGCATGTCCGTATGCTGGCAGAACGAATGAACGCGTGCATTGCAACGGCCCTTTCTTCTGAGGAGTGAAAAACATGGAAGATATGAAAGAGAAGTTCACCATCAAGGTCACGGATCGCGGCCTTCTGATTGACGCCTGCGATGACGAGGGGGAGAAGCGTCTGAGGTTTACCGCGGGTGAGGCCCTGATGCTGTTGGACATCCTCAAAAACGAGGAATCGAAATTGCAGGAGATGGCCGACGCGAGTTCGCCGATGCCTCTGCATATCAGATTTGGGGACTGACAGACGAGCTATCCGGAGTGCAAAAATAGAGCGCAGCGGTTTTTCGCACAACATTGCCCGGCATTCACGTTTCACGCTTCACGCTTCACGCTTCACGCTTCACGCTTCAAGCGTGATATGCGCCTCCCGCAATTTCGCCGATGCCTCTGCATATCAGATTTGGGGACTGACAGACGAGCTATCCGGAGTGCAAAAATAGAGCGCAGCGGTTTTTCGCACAACATTGCCCGGCATTCACGCTTCACGTTTCACGCTTCACGCTTCACGTTTCAAGCGTGATATGCGCCTCCCGCAATGCCCGTTGAATCTCTTGGGCATACTCAGGTCCCCTCCCTTCTGACAACGCGTCTGACGCCGCGTCAAAGGCAAACCAGGTCGGATGGCGATGAGGTTCCAGGGGCGGCTGGACGCTCTCCACACGGAGAAGGAACGCCGCCACCGTCAGCTCATGAGATTTCCATTTCAGATAGCGGAAAAAAGCGACCGGTTCAGGGCTGACCTGTCCTGACACCCCGGCCTCCTCAAACGCTTCCCGGGACGCGGTGATTCGCAACGATTCCCCAGATTCGATCCATCCTTTTGGAAATCCCCATCTCTCGCCGTCGCTGGTTCGGATGAGGAGAAACATCGGGCCGTCCGCTGTATGCTGATGGCATATCGCCGCGGCCTGATCCGCTTTTCTCAGAAGAGGGGGAGTCTCAACCATGCAGGAACCTCCCATTTATGAAGGGTGAAGGATGAGGTGCCTATTGGGTTCTCGTTTGTGTGTATGTGGGCGGAATTTCATCGTCTTCGCCTGTGTACAGGACAAAAATTCGGGAATGGGCGGGAAACCCGGCTTTTTCCCAAAACGGGCCGACTCCCCGACTGCAAGAAAAAGCCGGGTTTCTTTCCGCAAAGCAAGCTTTGCACTCCTCCATGACTCGCAAAGCAAACTTTGCACTCCTCCGTTGGGGCGGACGATTGGTTAACCTGTGTCGCCCGAAGCGGGGGGCATGTGTTGCAGGATCCGGTCCGCCATTCGGGAAAACGGCAGGCTCTGAAGGTAAACCTTGCCCGTGCCGGTCAGAGTCGCGAGGAACATCCCTTCGCCGCCGAAAAACATGGACTTGAGATTGCCTGCGCGTTGGATGTCGTAGTCAACGCCCGGCGTGAATGCAACGAGGCAGCCGGTATCCACCCGGAGCGTCTCATTGTTCAGGGTTTTCTCCACGATGGTTCCCCCGGCATGGACAAAGGCCATCCCGTCCCCGGTGAGCCGCTGAAGGATGAAGCCCTCCCCGCCGAAAAACCCCGATCCCAAGCGCTTGTTGAAGGCGATCCCGATCCCCGTGCCCCGGGCCGCGCAGAGAAACGCGTCCTTCTGGCAGATCAGCTCACCCCCGATTTTCGCCATATCCACCGGGATGATCTTTCCGGGATAGGGTGCGGCAAACGCGACGCGCTTCTTCCCGACGCCGGTGTTGGTGAAATGGGTCATAAAGACCGATTCTCCAGTGAGCATCCGCTTGCCCGCGCCGAAAAGCCTGCCCATGAATCCCTTTTCAGTGTCAGAGCCATCTCCCATTTTGGCCTCAAAGGAGATGCCGTCCTCCATCCAGTTCATGGCACCGGCCTCGGCAACCACCGTCTCATCCGGATCAAGCTCCACCTCGACGACCTGCATGTCGTCGCCCATAATCTCATAGTCAACCTCATGGCATTTCATCGTTTTTCCTCCTTCCTTATTACTTGCTCTTAATCTTAAATCTTGCTCTCAATCAAATGGCTGTGTACAGGACAAAAAATTGTGGGTGGCAAGAAACCCGGCTTTTTTCCCAAACGGGCAGATTTCTCCCGCTTTCCTCGCGCTTCCCCCGAACCACTCTGTTGATACCCGGGCCGCCTTTTCACACCGGTCAGTTCTTTTGCCGCATATTTTATGGTTTCCTTCGTCTTTTCATCCACCTGACAGCATCCTTTTCCCCCATTCAACAGCATTTTCAGATAATCATTTCCAGACAAACAAAAGTATGGTATCATACTTCATTCTATTTGGCAAGCGGGTATGTAGTTTGTAGTTCCGCCTTTAGGCGGTGTGACACCGCCTAAAACATGCCCTCGACGTCTTCTATCGGGCGGAACTACAAACTTTATGATAACATTCTGTGTACAGGACAAAAAGTCGCGAAGGCGAGAAACCCGGCTTTTTCCCCAAACAGGCGGAATCCCAACTGCGAGAAAAAGCCGGGTTTCCTTCCTCAATCATTTTTTCTGATTATAACGGATTCAGGGGAGTCTGAGGGTTAAGGGTTAAGGGTTAAGGGTGATGAAAATCAGCTTTTTGGATCATTTCCGGCCGATCCCATCCCTGTTCCCGTCCTGTCCCGGATGAGGGCCGTCCCTCCCATCCGGAGCCTCGTCGGCATGGCGGAACAGTCCCGGGGTCGGATGGCGGTCGGAAGACCGCCTTGAAAACGGGAATTTTCATCAGCCTAGGTTCGGCCCCGAAGGCGGACACTCCCATCTGCAGCTTGTGGCTGATTGAAGGAATGCCGCCCGACTCTGCCAACAGGAATGCCTGCACCATGAGGAATGTCGGATGTCAACGACCTTCCTTCCAGAAAACGACATTTTTTTTGACATCCCAAGTTTTCCTTGATATCAAGGGGAATGAGACGCAAGAAGGGCTGCTCAGTCATCGAGGTTGAGAGGCAATGAGACTCAGATTGTGGAGGTTGAAGGGCAATGAGACCGCCCTTCTTGCACTCCCTTTGTTGAGCTCTCTCACGCTTGAGCCAGCCACAAAGTATTCTCCCATGGCAGCTCTGGCCCGCCAATGCGGGCACCGGCATGATTCGCATGTCAATGCCCCCGAAGGCGGA
>JAOZRQ010000332.1 GCA_029940115.1 Desulfobacterales bacterium | reverse complement strand
TCCGCCGCTTTCGGGTTCGGATTTGCCAATCCGAACCGAGCGGGCCGAACCGAGCCAAGACATACCAGAAGGGATTTTCACATATGCAGACTGCCAAAGTAATCGCCTCCATTGTCAACTGGCTGAATGAGTATTGTGATAATGCAGGCTTGAAAGGATTTGTGGTGGGCGTTTCTGGGGGGATAGACTCCGCAGTCACTTCCACACTTTGCGCGAGAACCGGAAAAAAGGTCATCCTGGTGAACATGCCCATCTATCAGGCATCTGAACAAGTGTCACTTGCCGAGCGGCATATTCAATGGCTGGAACAGCGTCACAATCAGATACTGGCCGTCAAAACAGACCTCACCCCCGCGTTCCAGACGCTTGAGAACACATTTCCCACGTTTATCCAAGACGGACTGACCATGGCCAACACCCGCTCCAGACTGCGGATGCTCACCCTCTATGCGTATGCGTCTCACTGCAAGATGCTGGTGGTCGGAACCGGGAACAAGGTGGAGGACTTCGGCGTCGGCTTTTACACCAAATACGGTGACGGGGGGGTTGACATTTCACCCTTGGCCGATTTGCTGAAATCCGAGGTTTATGCTGTCGGCGAAGAGCTCGGCATCATCGAAGCCATATTGAACGCGCCTCCCACCGACGGGCTTTGGGCCGACAACCGAACGGATGAGACACAGATCGGGGCCACTTATGCCGAACTTGAACAGGCCATGGAGTTTGATGTCGAATCCGGGGATGAGAAGCAACTGAATGTCAGGCAGAAGGAGGTGGTATGGCTACTCTGGAAATCTCGCCAAGCCAACCAGCACAAGATGGATCCGATTCCGGTTTTCAAGATGCCAGAATCGTTGAAGTGAATGTTGATGGATGCTGGATTCGGACGTGAAACGTCACTCCTGCGTTCCCACGCAAAGCGTGGAAGTGTCCACGCGAGTTGGAATATGACTGATTCCAACGGATTTTGTGATTTCAGACAGTTGCGATCCTGAAAGACGCAGATTATCTCCTCCCTTTCCGCAAGACAGTGACCAGATCCTTTCCGAACGCGTCCCGTTGCCAGTTTTTCATCTCCTTGATCCGTTCAAGGTCGTTCATGTTGCGGGGGTTTTTTATGGCAATGGTGCTGATCAGGGATTTGTTGCAAATCAACCCCGGCTCTATTTCAAGGGATCGGGCCTTGGTGTTCCGCCAGCGTTTGAGGGCCTTCACCCGATCAGGGACCTTCGGCGACAACACCGGCCCCTTTTTGCGGGGATAAACCGGGAGGTCTTTTTGAGCGATCTCCATCGCCTCCTTGACCGCCTCCACCAGCCCCTTGTCATACATCCGCATCTGTTTGCGGCTCAACGCCCTGGCCTTTTCGAGTTGCCGAACAGTCAACGGCTTTGCCTTTGCGATCTTCAAGAGGGAATCGTTTCCAAGAATCTTGAACAGCGGCTTGTCCTTCTGTTCCGCAACCTCTTTGCGAAAGCGGAGCAACGCCTCAAGAACAGCGAGATCCCTGGATTTGAGACGGCCTGCGCCCTTGAATTTCAGGTATAATGGCTCGCCATCAGATGAGGCCGCCCTCACCCTGCTCAAATCCGCGCACTCCTCATACACCCAAGATAGTCGGCCCTTCCTTTCGAGTTCCTTTTCAAGGAGATTGGCAAGGGGAACCAGATAGATTGCATCCTTTGCCGCGTATTCCAGCATATCCGCCGGCAGGGGCCGTCTGGACCAGTCCTTTTTCTGATACCGCTTGTCAAGGGCGATGTTGAAGTGTTTCCGAAGCACCGCATCCAAGCCGGTTTCCTGAATTCCCAAGAACCTGCACGCGATCTGGGTGTCAAAGAGGTTGTTGATCTCCACATTGAAATCCCTGTACAGAGAACGGACATCATAGTCAGCCCCGTGAAAGATCTTCTTGATGTCATGCCGGGAAAAAAAGGGCCTGATGGGTGCCAAATTTTCCACCTGCAACGGATCGATGATCACATTTGCCCGCTTTGTGGCAATCTGAATCAGACAGACCTTTTCTCTGAAATGGTACATGGAATCCGCTTCCAGATCAACGGCAACGGTTTTCTCCTTTTCAAGCTTCCTTGTAAAGGTTTTCAGCTCGGATTCGGTATCAATGATCTGATAATCCGGCCTGATGTTGTCCTTGATTCTTTTTTTGACCCACAGTGCGGTCTCCCCCAGCCATTTTATTTTATCTAAGAAATTCATAACGTGATGCGTGAAACGTGATGCGTGAAACGTGAGACGTGAGGCGTGAGACGTGAGGTGTTAAGCAAGCCTTGAAATTCCGCTCACGCTTCACGCTTCACGCATCACGTCTCACGCATAATCCCGACCCAGTTGCTCAATGGCCTGAAGAACCCCGTACATCTTTTCCTGTCTCAGTCCCTCTCCCGTCTCTTTTATTTCATCTGGATAATTGTCCCGCATCAGGGACATCAGAATATGGTAAACGGGCTTGTGTCTCTCCATCAGCCGGAAGGAACTGTTTTGAAACAATTTCAGGGCCACATGATATTCTCTTTTCGCGATCAGCAGCAACAGGAAATTCCGAATGTCCCCCTGATCTTGCTGTTCCACATATTCCCGTTTTTTCAGAAGTTCCGAAAAAAGTTTCACCGACTTCTCCACCTCGTTGTTCCAGAGAAGAATGGCAGACAACGTATGCTGATGGGTAAAATTTTTCTCCTTTTCCCAAGCGCTCCGGGCGTATGCGAGGGCTCTCTCCTTCTCTTTTTTCAGGACAAAATAGAGCCATGCCAAGTTGTTGATGGCCTCAGGAATCCCTTTTTCAGCAGCCATCAGGTAATATTTTTCGGATTTCTCATATGACCGGTATTCCTTGTCTTCATACAATATGGCCAGATTGAACATCGCCTCGGCATGATCCTTTTCAACAGCCATCAGGTAATATTTCTCAGCCTTCTTATATCTGGATTCCCTGTGGTATAGCATCGCGAGGGTGAACATGGCCTCAATATGACCTCTTTTGATGGCCATCAGATAATATTTTTCAGCGTTCTCAAGAGAGTTGAACTCCTCTTCCTCATATAATGCCCCCAGATTGAACATGGCTTTGACATCCCCTTTTTCGACAGCCATGAGGTAATATTTTTTGGCATCCTTATAAGAGATGAGGTCCCTGTGGTATAAGAGTCCCAGATTCAGCATCGCCTTGAGGTCACCTTTTTCAAGGGCCTTCAGATAATACGTTTCAGCCGACTCATACGATTTCAGATCCCTGTGATAGAGCAACCCCAGATTCAGCATCGCCTTGACATGGCCCTTCTCGATGGCCATCAGGTAATACGTTTCTGCCTTTTTGTAAGATTTGAATTCCCTGTGATACAACAGCGCCAGATTCAGCATGGCCCCCACATGCCCCCTTCCAACGGCTTCAAGGTAACATGACGTTGCCTTTTTGAATGACTTCATCTCGTTCTGGTACAACCTCGCCAAATTGAACAGGGCACCGACATAACCATTTTTATAGGCCATCAGGTAGTATTTTTCAGCCTTCTCATAGGACTTGAACTGATTTTTGTACAAGACCGCCAGATTGTTCATGGCCCCCACATGCCCCTGCTCAACGGCCATCAGGTAATATTTTTCCGCCTGGTCATAAATCTTGAACTCATTTTCATACAGGGTCGCGAGCATGCAGCAGATGATTTCATTCTTGTTCGTGATCGCCTCAAATTTCTGAAGAGCCTTCTTGAACCGCTTTTTGTTGAAAAGAAGCTCCGCCTCTTCAAACAGGGCGTTGTCCGAATCGGACATTTTTTTTGCCAGATGTCTGTTCTTTTTCATTATGCCTCATCTTCCAATTTCCCGGGTGTGTCTGACATCTGAAGCATTCTTCTCCGGGCAGGCCATAAGGCATTGGCAAGCCCCAGCCCCACCCCGATGCCTTCATTGACGATGATCGTCGTCAGCACATGGAAGTTCATGAAAAAGATGCCTGTGAGATTGAGGGCGACGGGAAACAAGGTGATCGCAAAGGAAGTTTTCAAGTTTCTGTTCAAACTGTGAGCAAGATCAAAGAGCGTTGTCATCTGAGTCAGATCATCCGCCGGCAGAACAACTTGGGCCAAATCGGTGGCCAGCGTGGTGGCCCCTCGCAAGGAGACAGAAACATTGGCGCGTCTGATGGCAATGGCATCGTTGACGCCATCCCCGACAAAGCAGACGGTTCTCCCTTCCTGCTGAAACCGGGTGACAATGTCTGCCTTCTGTTCCGGAAGCACTTGGGCAAACCAACTGTCCACCTCCAACGCCTCGGCCAATGCCTGTGTGTTCTGCTCATAATCTCCAGAGAGGATGGAGATGTGCCTGACCCCGCGTCTTCGCAATCCTGCGATGACCGATCTGACCTCGGGCCGGAGCGCATGGCGCATCTCAATCCCCCCCATCACCTCCCTGTTCACCGCGACGAGAAGCAATGATCCCTGGTTTTCATGGCTCCTCCTCAGTGCATCACAAATGAATGGCGGCAACCCAATGCCTTCCTGTTCCATAAAGCGGGTGCTCCCCACGCAAATCACCTGATCCTCCCGGGAAACGGTGATGCCATAGCCTGAATGATATATGGCATCATCCATGTCGGGGAGATCAATCTTCTCGGCTTCGGCCCTTTGCAGGATGGCACGGGCAATGGGGTGAGATATTTTCTGCTCCGCGGTCGCGGCATATCGCAGTACCTCCTGCTCGCTCACCCCTTGGCAGGGAATGATCTCACTGACGCTGAGTTGGGATGTTGTCAGGGTGCCGGTCTTGTCAAAAATCACGGTGTCCACATGGGGAACCTGCTCAAACACTCGTCCGTCTTTGATGAACAGTCCGTGTGTGGCGCCAAGGGTCAGATAATTGAATGTCCCCAATGAGCCAAACAGGCGGATGCGATTGCCATAGCCGCTGTTGAGGACGGCCGTGGCGCCCTGAATGCCGAGGAACGGATAGGAGACCCCGCCAAGGGCCAAGATCGGAAGGCCAGACCAATCGGCCCATTTCTCCCCTTTCATCTGAACTGTTGTTTTGTAGTCGAGTGTCTGCTCCAAGACCTGACCAATCTGAGAGACCATGGTATCTTCTCCTGTAGTCTCCACCTGAATGCATATCCGCCCGGAGACCACCAAAGTGGACGCGAACACACGGTCACCGATCTGTTTCTCAGCCAGCACGGCCTCACCGGTGAGGGCATGTTGATCAATCATGGCAAATCCCTCCGCGATGGTCCCGTCAACAGGCACGGCCGAACCGGTGTTCACCACCACAATATCGCCAGTTTTCAGATCCTTCAAAGGAATTTCAACCTCGGTCTGGTCTTTCAATATCCACACCTTGAAAGGTTGCTGCTCAAAAACATGCCTCAGTTGCACCCGGGTGTCTTCTTGGGCCTTCGCGGCCATGCGTTTTCCGAAATGGTAGAAAAAGCTGTTCAGCACAAAGGCAAGATGTTTTCCGGTGATTAGACAAAGAACCGAGACACATGACAGCAAGAAATCATGGCTGATGGTCCTGGATGTGACCAGTCTGCGAATGCCGAGTTGCAACATGGGAAGAGCCGTATAGGCCATGATTCCGATGTTGATGGCAGCCACAACAGGATTGGCATTGAAGAGGACGATCCCGAGGGACGCCGTGCTCACAATGAGATGGTGATGATGCTTGGCAAGGGCCTGTTTGGCAGGGAGGGTGCCGTCTTCCGCTTCTTGATCGGCCTTTTGGAACATCTTCCAAACCCTGGTCCGGGGGAACTGTTTGCAAAGTTTGTCCCCAACATAGACCAGTACACCTGCACACATGGCGATTTCAATAATCATTGGTCATGATCTCCATTTGATGTCCCATACTCAGCAAAAACCCGGTTTTTGACATCGAGTTTCTTTAGTGAGTGGCAAAACCGGCAAGAACGGTCTGAAAGTCTGAAACAGTTCATCTGTAACTGATATCCTGCCGAAAGTCAACCTGAAATTTCAATTTCAGCAGATCTAAATGTTTGATGAGAAGGAAACCCGGTTTCAGGAGGACTGGGCGATCCGATTTCCATGGCGCGACATGGTGAATTTGGCAATCCGAACCAAGCGGGGAAAGTGGCAGGGAAGCGTTTCGGATTTGCCAATCCGAACCGAGCGAGGAGAGGAGACTGTCAATGGCCAAGACGTGGAGAAGGGCGTATTTATAAGTTGGGGGAGTCCCATGGGGACGGCTGGAATGTTCCATTGTGTTTCAATGGGTTCGGTCGTCCCTGCGGGACTGGACAAAATCATGCATGTCCGACCCGGCAATGCTTCGGCGTGAGACTTCGGCGTGAGCTCAGTCGAACGAATTGCCGGGCTGTTCTCACAAGTCCCACGGGACAATGAAAGCGATCCCCCCAACTTGTAAATGCGCCCCGTGGAGAACCGCCTCATTTTGGAATCAATCCGCCTTCCAACATTTTGTCATATCTCCCGCTCTCCTTCAACTTCCTGAGCCCCTTGCTGAAAGTGTCCGTCCAATGTTGCGTCTTCGGATTCTGCTTTGAGAATATGACATGCACGGGAATCTTGCTGATCGGCTTCGGATGGGAGGTGATTCTCGCCGCCGTCTCAGGTGCGAAGCTCCCTCTCAGGAGGGAACGCCCCACGGCAAAGTCGTTTATTGCCACATCAAACCGCCCCGCAAGCAACATCTCAAAAGTCTGCCGGTCGCCATATGTCCTGTGAACCTTCAATTTCCCCTCCTTCTCCCAGAGAGCCAACACATCTGGCAAGGAGTAGCCTATGGACGTCCCGATTGCCACCTCCCTCAGATCCGCCGGTGTGTCCCAGTCAAAGTTCCGGGATTTCAGATGAAAAAGCACAATGTTCAAATCCAGAAAGGCATCGCTGAAACAGAAGATTGCCGAGTTGAATTTTCTCTTGCTCCACACACTGGACGCATCCCATTCCCCGCTGTTGGCTTCCACATAATGCTTGGCCCTGCTCCAGGGAAAGTATCCGTACCTCACCCTGACTCCCATGGCCGCGTAGGCCTCGCTCACAAGATGTCCGGCGATCCCGTGACTGGGCAGCTTCTCCCCCTGAAAGGGAGGGTACTCTCCCACGGCAATCCTTATCGTCTCCTGGGAGGACGCCGGAGATGCCGTCAGGCAGAGAAGAAGGGTCAGCGCACAGCCAACAATCTGCCTTTTCCATTTGTCCATGATTTTCTCCTTGTCTAGGTTGTCGGGAATCGGCCGTCAGAGTCTCCTCAGGGCACATCCGCCCAAGGGAGATGGGTGACAGCCAAAAGCCATGTTGAGGATGACCTGATGGGCGAGCCTCGGCATGTTTGTCCGGGAAAGAAACCAGACAGAATGATGGTGCCAATTTCTGTCCATCCTGATCATCCATCTGAGAGTATGTTGGCACTCTTGTCTCGTGGTTGCAAGTTTTTTTTTGCCACGCTCGTGACGGATTGCCAAATCCGACATCCCACACGCTTCTGCTGGATTGCCAAATCCGGCAGGAGGTTCGGATTTGGCACTCCGAACCGAGCGACGCGGAGAGGCAGGTAGCAGGCAGGACCTGGGCTGATGAAAATGTCACAAAAAGGGTTGCCGATTGTGATCCCGTCTTTGTTCCCCCTCATTTTTTTGGCTTGAAAATCAGCCACCTGCAAAATGTGGGGAACAAGACTGGGATCAACTTTTGGGAATGTTGGCAACATTTTCATCACCCCAGGCATGACCCGCAGAAGCGATCACATG
>JAOZRQ010000331.1:1003-7750 GCA_029940115.1 Desulfobacterales bacterium | reverse complement strand
GCCCGCCGGATTTGGCAATCCGGCGGGAGCAGGGTGGCCGAAACGATGATCAATGACTAAAGGGCTATACGGCATTCAGTGATTCAAGAAGAATGCGGTTTCAAATGAACCGGTTTTTCACTTGTTGAAACGGTCCTTAAAAAATTTGACGGCTCTTTCCATGGATGGTTCAAACCAGCGCGAGTAACTCCAAAAAGGATGAGGGGCACCGGTGAAAAGCATGCATTCCGCATGAAGACATGCCCTGTCATATTTTTTCAGAATACTGATGGTATGGTCAAAGTTCTATAGAGTTCAACAGAAAGATTGTCCGGAGTGCGAAAATTGAGCGAAGCGGTTTTTCGCATGACACGCCACCCTCCCCGCGCCCGGCAGGATTAGGGGAAAATCTGTAAAAGTGTAAACTACTTTCCGCTTTTTTTGTTAAGGATGCCTCAGAAATTCGCCCAGATTTTTCTGACTCATGGAAACCTTCTATAGAGTTCAACAGAAAGATTGTCCGGAGTGCGAAAATTGAGCGAAGCGGTTTTTCGCATGACACGCCACCGAGCTGACAAACCTTTTGTTGAAGGCTCTATCAACATCAGAATCAGGCATATACACCAAATCAGACCCTCATGTCAACAACTATTTTTGGAGCCTGCAAAAAAAAATATCCACCCAGGTTTTTCTGAGTCATGGAACCCTCCCGACAGCATCAGAATAGGCATATACACCAAATCAGACCCTCTTGTCAACAACTTTTTTGCAGAGCCTGCAAAAAAAAATATCTATATAGGAGATCTACATATTATTCTATCGTTATCTTGAAAAATATTCTACCCATTTGCAGACATCAGGCAATTGTCCATTTCGGCCAATAATTTCATGACTTTTCAAGCATGAAAAGCTGGCTGGAATACCAGACTCAATGATCAAGTTTTCTGACCCGCCCAGATTTCTGTGACTCATGGAAGCCTCCTGACAGCGTCAGGATATGCATATACACTGGATCAGATCTTTTGTCAACAACTTTGGGAGACCGGATTGGGGAGATGCTTGAGCTTCATTCCATCCTTAATCCTCATGAAATCAGCAGTTCACAATTTGCTCGGTTCGGATTGACAAATCCGAACCATCCGGCGGATTTGCCAATCCGCCGGGAGCAGGGTGGGTTGATCCCCTCATGATCGGAGAGGAACAGATCTCCCCGGCCCCTGGCATGTTCCAGAACCTCCCCGGTGAACCCGCCGGTGGAGACCAGCCACATCCGGATCGCCGGAACGGGGAGGTCTGCGTCTTTCGCCTCCTGCCTCAGGGCTTGGGCCGCGTGTTCCAGCTTCTCCACCTGTCCCATGCCCATCCTCGTCTTTCTGTATTTGCACTCGCAGACCCAGACCCCGTTCCTCCCTCGTGTCTTCCCTGCTCGGATAATCTTACGATCTGCCGGCCCCAGATGCGACCCAGACCCCGTTCCTCCCTCGTGTCTTCCCTGCCGCAAACGTCAATCTGGTAGGTTCCGGTCTTGGATCCCTTCACATGCTTGGTGTCAACGAAGCGGAATAGCGGCACCTCGATATCTCCGGTCTTTCCGAAGAGCCTTCCGTCCAAGGTCTCATGGTTGAACTTCATCATCGTCACCTGCACCACCAGCTCCAGAAACCGCCCCTTCAGGTTGCTGATGAGGCTTTGCTGGCTCAGGTCCACCTTGTCGAGGCCCTCCACGTCCTGCCCATACACGAACTTGATGAAGCGCATCAGGCAGATGTCGTTGAAGGTGTGGTATCTGGCCTTGGTCCGCCAGACGAGATCCGCGAGATAGAGTCTTTCGATCTTCTCCTCCACCGCCTTCTTCGGGACATCCAGCCGCTCTGCAATCTCCCTGATGTCCACTGGCTGGTTGTTGTACCGGGTGAACAGATAGATGACCTTCCTGCCGAGCGCCTCGTCGCTGTCTGCGTTGATCTGCTCGCGATTGTCCTGGAAATGGGTCTGCCAGAAGCCGAAAATTTTTCCCTGCTCGACCTCATACTGGATCACCCGGTCAATGGCGTCCGTCTCCCCGAATTTTTTCCCCTCACACTCCGAGACGCTCAGACAGTAGAGATAATAGGGATGGCCCCCGACTTGGGCGCTGGCGTAGAGTGCGTTTTCCGGCGTGATTTCGGCTTTGGGGGCATACGATGTCAGCAGGGTCTGCAACAATGCGGCTCCGTCAGGGATCGACAGCGGCCTCAGATACTTGAACCCGAATCGCCCGCCCAGCGGCCCCCCCATCACCGTCCTGAAGACCAGCGTCACCGCGGATCCGGAGACCAGCATGGGGGCCTTGCGGCTCTGGGATTGGCGATCATATACGCCGCGGCGCGAGGATCGCCGTGCTCGGCGAGACCATGCGTTGGATGTTCCTCACCCAAGCCTCCATCTCCCGTAGGATTTCCACCCGGTCCGTGAACTCCTCGTAAGCCAGCATCTCCTCGACTGGCAGTATTTTCTCATCATACATGGTTGTCTTCTCCGTCCTTGTTTTCATCCTGATCCTCCGGTCGTGAATCGAATCAGTCGTGAACCGCAAATCGGATGTCATGTTTCCGGAGATGAGGCTTCAGCCTATCCTCAAATCCGTTCTTGCTGAAAAAACCGAGCCGGAGTTCTTTGTGGGCAAAGCGATCCTGATGAAGCCGGGTGGCCTTCCCCACAAAGTCATCCACCATCTTTTCGGTGATCTTGTCCAGGTTTTCCGGCACATGATTCTTGCATTCGGCCATGATGACCACCTGTTCCCCCTCAAGGAGAATGTCAATCTCCTCGCCGGTCGTCAGATGATAGTTGAGGGTTGAGGTGAACTCGGTCACATGGATCCCATCAATCAAGCCTTTCTTGCCGTCAACAATTCCCCGGATCATGGCCAGCAACATCTTCCGCTCGTAGTCGTGCCCCTTCAGGCGGTTGTGTTCCCCTCGGAGGCTGTTCAGCTTCTCCCGGAGCTCCCTCGCCTCGGCCAAGCTCAGTTCCAGTTGCTCCACCCGTTCCCTCAGGTAGTCGAGCATGTTGTCGTTCTTGAAATAGGCGTTGAACTCATCCACCGGCAGGTTCAATATCTCACCGTAGTTCCTCATCAGCACCTTCTTCAGGGTCCGGTCAAACACGCCGCCATACCGGCCGCCATCCATCTCAATCACGTCGTATGTGTACAGCAACTCCAGCTCTTGGCGAAGCTGGGCATCCCCGATATCCAAGGCCATCGCCTCCCTCAGTTCGCCGGGATAATACCAGACCCCCTCATTCTTGCAGAGAAAGTAGGTGATGCGGCGCATGTCTTCCGGGTTGAGCAGTTTTTTCATGACCGTTTGATCCTGACTTTGATTTTGATGTTTTCAGAAGCCGTCTCCATTTGCCGGAAATTTGGCGGTCGAGTGTCAGAAATTTACGGCCCGCCCAGATTTTTCTGACTCATGGAACCCTCCTGACAGCGTCAGAACAGACATATACACAGAATCAGCCCATTTGTCAACAACTTTGGAAGACCCGATTGGGAAAATTGTCTGAGTCTCATCCCATCCTTCTGTGTACAGGACAAAAAAGGTGACTGAGGAAAGAAACCCGGCTTTTTCTTGCAGTTGCGGAGTCGGCCCATTTGGGAAAAAGCCGGGTTTCTCTGCCATGCCATAACTTTTTGTCCTGTACACAGCCCATCCTTATAAAATGGCGTATGTCAGAAATTCTGATTACAACGCTTTTTGGGGAGGCCCGTGTCCCATGTGCATCAAGCTAAAGGCTGGCTTGATCCTTAGGAACCCTGTCTGGCACGGCTTGGCCGTTTCTGGCCATCATGGCCCGCCGTTCCGGGAAGTCAGTAAAAAATAGGGATGCACATTCTTAACTTGATGCATGTGGGCCGTGCCCCCTTGCCCTGCCCGTGGGCACGGACATGCCCATGGGCGTGAAAAAGTGAAAATGAAAAGGAGATGTGAGAAAGTCTTGACAATACATTCTGTTTATGTCAAATATGCCGGATATGGCTTGGCAGAAGGGACCAGGAAGCTGTCCGGTGGGCTGGACCGTTTACCCGCAGACGGGCTTGCCGGGTCCGCGTTCCTGGTCACCAACACCTCCGCGTCCATCGCCGCGCTCTCATGGATGTTTGCGGAATGGATTTACAATAAAAGACCGACCGTTCTGGGACTCGCTTCCGGAATTGTCGCGGGACTTGTGGCCATCACCCTGCCGCGGGATTTGTCAACCTGCTCGGTTCCCTGATCATCGGGTTTGTCGCGGGCATTCTCGGGTTCTTCTGCGTCGCGGTGGTGAAGCGCAAGATGGGCTACGATGATTCCCTAGACGCGTTCGGTATCCATGGCGTATGCGGCATATGGGGCGCGCTGGCCACGGGGCTTTTTGCGAGCCCGGCAATCAACGAAGGCGCAAAGGGGCTCTTTTATGGAAACCCGAGACAGGTGTGGATCCAAATCATCTCCATCGCCGCGACCGCAGCATTCAGCGCGGTGGGAACCCTCATCGTGGTATATGTCACCAAAGCTGTCACCGGAGGCCTCAGGGTGGAAAGGGAGAATGAGATTGAAGGACTTGACAGTTCCATACACGGGGAAAGAGCGTTTGAGATGGCTCTAAGCTGTGAGCTCTAAGCTGTAAGCTGTGAGCTCCTTACAGCTTGTACCTTACAGCTTGCAGCTAAAAAAGGGAGAAACGAAAATGAAGAAGATCGAGGCGATTATCAAGCCCTTCAAATTGGATGACGTCAAGGAGGCGTTGAACGAAATCGGGATCCAGGGGATGACGATTTCGGAGGTGAAAGGTTACGGCCGGCAGAAGGGGCATAAGGAGATCTACCGCGGGGCCGAATACATTGTTGACTTCATCCCCAAGATCAAAATTGAGGTCGTGGTCCCGTCCGAGATGGCGGATCAAGTGGTGGACAAGATCCGCCAGTCCGCAAACACCGGGAAACTCGGTGACGGAAAAATCTTCGTAGTCTCCTTGGAAGAGGTGATCCGAGTCCGCACCGGAGAAAAAGGGGAAGACGCGATATAGTAGGGGTCAGGGACTATAGCAAAGAAAGACATCCTTCATTTTGCATGGAAAATGGTTTGCACTTTCCGGATGGAAAAAGTTTGCAGTTCCGCCTTCAGGCGGTGTCAGACCGCCTGAAGGCGGAACTGCAAACTTTTTTGTCTCAAAAAACTGTGAACTGATGGATGAAGGATGCCCAAAGAAACTAGTTTCTCTGGACATAGCTTTCAACAACCCACAACAAGCAACAGCAACAATCTCAAGGAGGAGATTCAAATGACACCGAAACAGGTACTGGACATGGCAAAGGAGAACCAGGCGAAGGTCGTTGACTTGCGGTTCATGGACTTTCCGGGCGTGTGGCAGCATTTCACGGTTCCCCTCGGCGAGTTGGACGAATCGAGCTTTGAGGACGGGTTCGGATTTGACGGCTCCAGCATCCGGGGATGGCAGCCGATCAACGCCAGCGACATGCTCGTTGTGCCGGATGCGACAACCGCGAAGATGGATCCGTTCTATGAAATCCCCACCTTGGTGCTGATCGGAAACATTGTGGATCCGATCACGAAGGAAGCCTATACCCGGGACCCGCGGAACATCGCCCAGAAGGCCGAAGCCTATCTGAAATCCACCGGTCTCGGCGACACCGCCTATATCGGACCCGAGGCGGAGTTTTTCATCTTCGATGATGTCCGTTTTGAATCTTCGAGAAACGGCTCGTTTTACCGCGTTGACTCGGTGGAGGGCATCTGGAACACCGCGAGGGAAGAGGGGCCGAACCTCGGGTACAAGCCCCGGCACAAGGAGGGCTACTTTCCGGTTCCCCCCATGGACAAATTCCAGGACATCCGGACGGAGATGCTTCTCACCTTGGAGGGAATCGGAATAGCGGTGGAATGCCAGCATCACGAAGTGGCCACCGCGGGCCAGGCCGAGATTGACATGCGGTTCATGCCCCTGCTGCAAATGGCGGATCAGCTCATGTGGTTCAAGTATGTGCTGAAGAACGTGGCCTATCGCCACAACCGCACCGTGACCTTCATGCCCAAGCCGATCTTTGAGGATAACGGAACGGGCATGCACACCCATGTCAGCATCTGGAAGGACGGAAAGCCGGCCTTTGCAGGGGACAAATACGCGGGCATCTCTCAGGAGGCATTGTACGCGATTGGCGGCATCCTGAAGCACTGCCCGGCCCTGTGCGCGTTCACCAACCCCACCACCAACTCCTACAAACGGCTGGTTCCGGGGTTTGAGGCGCCGGTCAACTTGGCCTATTCGAGCCGAAACCGGAGTGCGGCGGTCCGCATCCCCATGTATTCCGCGTCACCCAAGGCCAAGCGGATCGAGTTCCGGACCCCTGATCCCTCCTGCAACGGGTATCTCGCTTTTTCGGCCATACTCATGGCTGTGCTGGACGGCATCGAGAACAAGATCGATCCGGGGGACCCGCTCGACAAAGACATCTACTCGCTCCCGCCGGAGGAGCTGGCCGAAGTCCCCTCTGCCCCGGGTTCTCTCGAAGAGGCCCTCGCCGCGTTGCAGGAGGACAGCGAGTTCCTTATGAAAGGGGATGTCTTTACCCAGGATGCTCTTGACATGTGGGTCGAATACAAGACCGAAAAAGAGATCAATGATGTCAAACTTCGGCCCCATCCGCACGAGTTCTTCCTCTACTTTGACATATAGAGCCTTCAACATAATGTTTGTCTGGAATCCCCAGTTTGCAGTTCCGCC
>JAOZRQ010000331.1:0-993 GCA_029940115.1 Desulfobacterales bacterium | reverse complement strand
TGCGGTCTCGCACCGCCGAGAGGCGGAACTGCAAACTGGGTCCGTCAGATCAACATCCATCACCGATGTGTACGCCGAATTGGCACATCGCTGAACAGGCCCAGGAAAGGCCGTGGCTACAAATTTGCCGAACAGTCTTGACAGATGATTGGTCCAATGTCGGATAGTCATTTTCCTCCCTCTGTGAACCTTGAAATTTGAAACTTTGGCTTTATGCCCGCTCTGAGTTCCAAGTCAGGGAAGCAAGCCCAGAACCTGTTCATCGAGCAGGTGAAAATGCTGAGGCAGCT
Organism: Desulfobacterales bacterium; assembly: GCA_029940115.1. GTDB lineage: Bacteria > Desulfobacterota > Desulfobacteria > Desulfobacterales > 4be13 > JAOZRQ01. The sequence continues at coordinate 703 of JAOZRQ010000331.1, read as the reverse complement.
CAGAGCCGGGCGAATGTCGTTTCATCATAAGTGTAAACCTCACTTCTGTTCGTTTCAGAGTCGGGCCTCCTGCGCCGGTGAGCGAGATGTCATACAGGATTTTTGCAGGCGATGTGGTGATATCGGCTGCCTGAATGATGTCAGACAGTTCCACGCCTTCATCGGTCAGGACTTCGTCGGAATGGATGTTGACGTTGCCTGCGGCATTCAGTATGTTGCCCGTGCTTTCGCTGAAATCCACGACACCGTTGGTGCCAACAGCCAGGGTGATGTCGCCGCTGGCTTGGATCAGGGTCTCCTCACCGCTGCCAAGTTTCAGGGTGAAATCGTCATCGCCGAAGATGGTGATGTCTCCGCCGCTGATTTCTGTGCCGGTAATCTCAATGACACCAAGCTCGATTTCGCCGTACATATTACAGATGCTCGGAGTTCATCAAGCCTTTTTTGGAGTTCCGCCAGTTCGACAATAATTCCCTGTCTGAACTCGTAATTTTCAATATTGAGCGTTTTTTCTTCCATCAAAGGCGGATGTTTGCGGCGATAAGCTGCTCGAACCTGTTGCATCAATTTGTTTTCATTATTTAAAAACCGCGATTTAACCCGATCCAGCTCTTGCCGACAATAAGAGATAAACCCGGCTGCATGGAAGATGCTGTTTTTCAGATAATCGTTTAATGAATTCAAATCTTCACGAATTTCTGTT
>JAOZRQ010000330.1:4642-7754 GCA_029940115.1 Desulfobacterales bacterium | reverse complement strand
GTTTGTGAGTTTGATGAGTTTGTGAGTTTGATGAGTTTGATGAGTTTGTGAGTTTAATGAGTTTATGAGTTGTTTTTGTGGGCTTCAGGTGTGTTTGTTGCCACCATGCCTGTCATTTTTTTTGTGTCGATTGTCAGGTGTGGTGAACTTTGTCCGGCTTTTTGGCAGGAGAACGGGATTTTCATCGGTGCGTGTGATGACGCACAGGCGTCATCATAATAACTCTTTTGAAACTTGAAATCGGAACTTGAAACTTGAAAATTGAGATTCAAACCTCGGATTCTGAGCCCCGGACCTCAAACTTGATTACGATTCGGGGATTGTGCAAGAGCTTTCAGGCAGTTGAGGATCGGCTGACGAAGGTCAAGGGGCCGGCGGTGGAGAATCGCATTGATGTTTTGAAAGACGCGGACTTCGACTTGGACGCGGGAGAGACGGTGGCCATTGTGGGCGCGTCCGGGATTGGCAAATCGACGCTTCTCCATATTCTCGGCACCCTCGACCGGCCCGACAGCGGCACGGTTCTGTTCCGAAATGAGGATGTCTTTCTTTTCGACAACGAGCGGATCGCCCAATTCCGAAACGAGACCATCGGATTTGTGTTTCAGTTTCACTATCTCCTCCCAGAGTTCAGCGCGCTGGAAAACACCATGATGCCGGGACTGATCAGGGGATTGCCCAAGGGCGCCGTCAAGGAAAAGGCTGAGGCGATCCTCGTCCGGGTGGGCCTGAAAGAGCGGCTGGCCCACAGGCTCGGAGAGCTTTCCGGCGGTGAGCAGCAACGAGTGGCCCTGGCACGGGCTTTGGTGCTGAAGCCTGCTGTCCTGCTGGCCGACGAGCCGACCGGCAATCTGGATCAGAAGAGCAGCGAACAGATTCATGAGCTGTTTCTCGAATTGAACCGGGAGATCTGCATGACACTGATGGTGGTGACGCACAACATGGAACTCGCCGCGTATATGTCCCGCCGAGTGACCATTGCTGGGGGGAATTTGGTGGAGGCTCCCTGAGAATTGGAAAAACTGAGTTTCTTTTCTCTGAAACCGGGCGGACTCAATCGTCCGCCCGGAAAATCAGTCGCATTTCACCTACTTCTTCCACTGCTTCAGCAACTCCTCATACGCCATGGTCTTTCCCTTCTCATCCGGCCGTTCGGCCTTGGGAGAGCCGGGCTTCTTGAGCCACTCCTCCCTCGGCTTTTCAGGATTCAGCTGGGGAGAATATTTGGGCAGGCGCAGTTTGCCCATGAGATCGTCCATCTTGTTGGCGAGGCTGTCCATGGCCTGCTGGGGGGTCATTTCTTTGGTCACCGCCATGGCCACGTTCTTCCACCACTGCTCCGCGAGCAGGGGATAATGCGGCACGTTGGGTCCGGAGTCGGTCCACATCTTCTCCACCGGCGATTTGTAGAAGGTGACGATCCCGCCGTAGGTTCCCTTCTCCTCCTCCTTCGCGAGATAGTCGGAGAATACCGTGGATTTTCGCACAGGGGTCCTTCCCACGACGAACTTCTTCAGGCTCACCGTCTTGGAGATGCAGAACTGGGCCCAGAGCCACGCGGCGGCCCGGTCTTTTCCCTTGACGCTTTTCTTCAGGATGGTCCAGCTCCCCGCGTCCTGATATCCCACCTTCATGCCCTCATCCCAGTATTTGCCATGGGGGGTCGGCGCGACCCGCCACAGGGGCTTGCCGCTCTCATCCGTGACCCGGCTCTCCGGCGAGTTGAACGCGTCGTCGGAAAGCCATGTGATGTACTGGAACACCCGCTGGGCGATGTTGCCCCGGGCCGGTGTGGGACCCGCTTCGGACCACGTCATGGAAGCGGCCTCAGGGGGGGCGTACTTTTTCATCCAATCAATGTACTTGGTCAGTGCATAGACCGCGGCCGGGCCGTTTGCCGCGCCCCCGCGTTTCACCGTCGCGCCCACCGGAATCTTGTTCTCCACCCGGATCCCCCACTCATCCACCGGCATGCCGTTCGGAAGCCCCTTGTCCCCCACGCCTGCGATGGAGAGCCACGCGTCGGTGAACCGCCATCCGAGTGACGGGGATTTCTTGCCATAGTCCATGTGACCATAGACCTTCACGCCGTTGATCTCCTTGCCGGTGAAGAACTTGGCAATATCCTCGTAAGCGGCCCAGTTGAGCGGAACGCCGAGCTCGTAGCCGTACTTCTCCTTGAATTCCTTCTTGAATTCCGGGTTGCTGAACCAGTCATACCGAAACCAGTAGAGGTTCGCAAACTGCTGATCCGGGATCTGCAACTGGTTCTTGTCGTAATCCTGGCCGAATTCCAGATTCAGGAAATCGTCGAGATCCAGATAGGGATCGGTCACATCCTTGCCTTCCCCCTTGATGTACTCCGTGAAGTTGAGCGCGCTGTCCGCACGCAGATGGGTGCCGATCATGTCCGCGTCATTGACATAGATGTCATAGAGCTTGCGGCTTGTCTGAATCTGACGCTGAATCCGGTCCACCACCTCACCCTCGCCGATGATGTCATGGGTGACCTTGATGCCGGTGATGTCATGAAACGCCTTTGCCAGAACATCGGCCTCCCATTTGTGGGTGTTGATCCCCTCGGCAACCGACTTGATCTCCATCCCCTTGTAAGGCTTCGCTGTTTTGGCAAACCACTCCAGCTCCTTTTTCTGATCTTCCTTGCTGATCGCGCAGGGCTGGAACTCCTCAATCCATTCCTCCATCGTCTTTGCGGACACGCTTCCCGCCAAGACAAAGGACGCGGCCACAAGAAGTGCGACAACCATCGTAAAAGCTTTTTTCTCCATGTAAAACCTTCCTTGTAGGTTGTGAAGGATGTAAGGATGAAGGATGAGATGGCTCCCGGATTTTCATCCATGCACATGTGGGCGGACCATAAGTGTAAACTTAGGGGCCAACGCCCGTGCCGCTGCCCGGTGTCGGGCAGGCAGGGAATCCCTAAGTTTACACTTATGGCGGACATCATCATCTCCATTCCTTATTTTAATCCTTCGACATTGAAAAATCATCTGCCACAAGCAAGTATTCGGTGAAACCCAAGAGCTTAAGCCTTATGCTCGGTTCGGATTGACAAGTCCGAATCGCCACCGGATTTGTCAGTCCTGCGGGA
>JAOZRQ010000330.1:0-4542 GCA_029940115.1 Desulfobacterales bacterium | reverse complement strand
GCTCGGTTCGGATTGACAAGTCCGAATCGCCACCGGATTTGTCAGTCCTGCGGGAGCGGCTCTCACGCTCGGTTCGGATTGACAAGTCCGAATCGCCACCCGCTGATTTGCAGGAGCGGACACGGGTATGCCGAACACTTGTTGCCACAAACACGTCATGACTCCGTAATTTCTTATCACCTCCTCCCATTCCATCTTTGTTGCTCAATTATTTTTTTCAGAAGTTTTTATCCAAATCCAAGGGGTTTGTCAACACTTAATCTCAGGTCTCAGGTCATTTTGTCAGCCATTCAGCCATCAGGACTGGGCGGTCAGGTTTCCATGACGCGGCACTCTGCCAGAAACTGGATTTCTTTGTCGTTTTAGAGCGGCCTCATCTGTGCAAAAGAAACCCGACTTTTCCCGAATGGGCCAAACCACGGAAAGTTTCGGCTGAACCCCGGAGATTGACATCCTTCCAACCATTTTCTGGGCTTCCCGCACAACCTCAGGCGTATTGAAAGGCACTTCCGGCGGGCTTGGTGTCCCAAAGAGCTTTTCAGAACATCGGGAATGGTATCCGCGTTGAAGCGCCACACCGACCGCGGCTATCTGACAGGAGAGGCATCTGTCGTTCATGTCGCATCACTTTCATGTATGGGAAACACACTGACCGCGCCGACACATTCCCCGCAGGTGCCCAAAAGCAGATCAAAGCTGCTTTTCGGGTCGATCTTCAGGGTGCGGCACACAATGTTCAGGTACCAGCCTTCGGGAAGGAGTCCGACAAAGAAGGGGAACAGTTGCTTGCTCTTGTAAGGTTTTTGGGCCAGTGGCAAGGTGAGACTCACAGGCTGGGCATCCGGCAAGGAGAGATAGTCATTGTAGTAAGTAAAACGATAGCCCGCATCAGTTCTCTCCAACAGGCCGGCCTTATTGTCCCATAGAAAGACATTTGCCTTGTCACTTCTCTTTTCCATCTGTCTCACCTTATTCAGATTGAATTGCAAACAGGAGGTCGCTTTCGCTTTCTGCCCCAGATCATCTGTGCCTTCATGCGGAATGATCATCTCTGCTTCAAAAGAGATTTCCTTTGCACATTTGCTGATTATAACGCTTTTCGAGGAGGCCGCGTTCGGTCCGTGAACGTGCTCGCAAATGTCCAAGTTCACGTTCACGGGCACGTTCAACGGGCATGTTCACGGGCCTCTCCTAAATCTGTCATAATCAGCATTTTTGTCGCCTATTCGATGAAAGAGACTGCACACGTCCGAGGTCCTTCCGCGTTTGTCGGGAAAATCGTGTTCCCGATGGTCCTCATTTTGGGATTGCACCCACTTTTTCCGCAATTCTCAAAGCCAGCTGTTTAAAATCCTTATAGGCTTGTTGAGCAGCTTTGAAGTGCGCCCCAATTGCCCCATCTGCCACTTTGAGATGAAAAATCGGTTTGCGGGCTTCATAAGCAAGTGGCATGAGGCTGCCATAGTTTCTCAAAAGAGACAGGCAGTGAGGATCCTCTTTGACAGAAATGTCTGAATTCCCACTTTCATCAAGGAGATATGTCCGATATGCTCCCGGAATGCGGGCAATCCATTTCTGAAACACTCTTGCTGGCCGGTGCAATCGTTCCACATGTTGCATCACCATGTATCCGAGCGGGTGCATCGATCCGGAGGGAAGCTCCAAATTTTTGGCCGGATCATGTCTCAGCCGTTCATTCCATTCGGCTTGCCAACGCCGTCGGGTCGGACCAAGGTTACGCAACCCCTGCAATGAGGAAAGGTCAGGAACCAGGGGGACAACCAGATAATCGGCCGCAATCAGCGCAGGACGGCTAATTGCGCCGAGGTTCGATCCCAAATCCATTAAAATGAGGTCTGCCTGATGGGCATGGGCGGCATTCTGCATGATTCTCCAAAATGCGGACGTCACCAGAAAAGAATGTTTATCACCCGTCAAACATTTCAGCCAAGCTTCTGAAAGATGGTCCTCAAACCCCGACAATGACAGATCTCCTGGGAGCAAGGCAAGCGGAGTCGGTTCCTCGTTTGTCGGGAAAAGTTCAGCCTCCTCTGGTGACATTTTTATATACTCCAAATGCGGCGCGGCAATATCTCCGATCCCTTTTTTCAGAGGCTGGACACACCCGAAAAGGGTCAACGGATGCTCTTCATCAGGCCAAAGTTGCTCCAGCCGTTCCTCATTGAGAAACATGGCGGTGAGATTTGCCTGCGGATCAATATCTGCGGCAACCACCCGCAGTCCCAAATTGTCATACATCCATGCAAGATGATACACGAGGGACGTCTTTCCCACTCCTCCTTGGGCATTAAAAAAAGCAATCGTGGGGATGCTCATGCTCGCCTCCTGATCGTCACCCAAATATGGGCGTCCTCCACTGAAAATTCCGGCGGTGGATTTTCGTTTTCTCTGAGCGCCTTGCAGGCCAAGGGAATGCCGAGTCCGAAACGCTGAACATACCCCAGGTTTTTCATGGCTTCGGCAAGATACGGATTCCGGTAGTCGGTGATCCCCGGCTGTCCGAAATTGTCTTTGTTCACTTGTCCGTAAGGGCCACCCGGACTGTGCATCTCGATTCTGTCATTGAACCAGGTTATCCGAACCGGCGCATTCGTCGCCTCATATGTCCGGTGAAGGACGGCGTTATATGCCAATTGTCGCAAGGCCACAATGGGATAATCCGGCTGACGAGTTTCGACAGATCGGCTGGCAATGTCAGATGCAATTGAGATATGTGCCTGAAAGACGGCATCCAATCGCTGCAACATTTCTTGCAGAGGGCCATGAATCTCTTTGCTGTCTTTGATTGGATCGGTGAGTTCATCACCATCAATCCGCAGAAACTGAACATACGCGCATGGGACAAATTGGCGAGGATGTTTTCCCACCACCAAAATGCCAAGTATGGTCGGTATTGATTGCAGAATGAGACGGGTTGAAGAAAGTTGATGGTCAACGGCACGTTCATTCTCATCAAGCATGTCGGGATGAAGAATGGATGGCAGGTAAATTCGCCGAAACAAGTCAACATCCAAGTCATCAAGTGTTGCGGAAAACACAGGGTGCAGATCAAAGGGCAAATCCCTTGAACGACGTTTCTCACTCAGGCGTCGTTCCTCTTCCATGGTGGCCACCGCGCGACGGGGACCGACACGAACCCAAACCTGTCCTTTATAGCGGACAGGCGGTGCATATGCTGGTTTTACGGTGACAACGGCCAGTTCACATCCTTCCAGCTCATGTTTCTGAACTTCCATCACCGGAAACGGGAGAACATGCTCCCGCATCTGTGCCAATGTGAGCAGCAACTGATCTGTAATTGCCAAATTTGAACAACTTCCATCATCATTCACGCCAACAAATATCACCCCTGGCTTCTGATGATCTGGCAAATCATTGGCAAATGCACATATTGCCTGGTGTATTTTTTTGCGGTCACTTGCGGAAGCCTTGCGTTCAACCCGATCGGATTCGAGATCAGCCAGCAACTCTTCCAATTCCTGAATGTCCATAGTTCAGATACTCCTCACGCCAAAGCTTGTGTGGTCTCCCTACTGCTCCGTCGTGGCCTATCGCCGCTCGCCCCTCTCGCCTCAGACCACAAAATCCGTTAGAATCAGCATCCTTACATTTATGGGTTCACACTTTTCAGTTTGTAGTCCCGCCGCCCCGCCGGGACTGCAAACTTCTGGCGCATCTGAAGAAGTGTGAACTACTTTCAGATAATAATGAAGGATGCCTTAGAATCAGAATTGTTCACAGGATGACTGGCAGCGGTTTATATCACCAAAAGTTCTCGTACCCTTTTTTGGATGAATTTCTCCATGATTTTCAAACGATATGGTGGCAAATTATATCTTGAATGTTTTTTGAATTTGAAATTGATGATTTCTACGGACAACCCCTCTATGCCATTTGAGGTGCGGTGTCAAAATGCTTTAAAATGTAACTCATTTGTCTTACACCAACAACGAGGGTGAATGGGGCCTTGATCTTCGTCTCGGCCAATTGGACAATTTGCCCTTAATCTTGCTCTTGCTTCCATGTTATGTCCTTGTTCCCAATTTAGAAACAATTTATTCGGATAAATAATCTCTGATATTTTTATGGATTTCGTTTGCCATGCCGAAAAACTTTTTGGCAGTCTCTTTTGACGGCTTTCCGTCCGGAAAAACAATGTCACATTTTAAGGGGAAATGCAAGGGGGAAAAAATTAGGACATCCCAATTCTTCAGCCGCTCTTTTTAAAAACCGCTTTCTGGCTTCTCACCATCCCCAACTTTTTGCCCTGTGCACAGGTCATCTGCCCGGGCAGGTTCGTGGGGAAAGTTCAGGAACTGGGGAGAGTGTAAACTGAAAAATCTGTGTACAGGACAAAAAAAGAGAAACCCGGCTTTTTTCTTGCAGTTGGGGAGTCGGCCCATTTGGAGAAAAGCCGGGTTTGTCGCCCACTCCAACTTTTTGTCCTGTACACAGCTGAAAAATATAAAGAGAAACCCGGCTTTTTTCTTGCAGTTGGGGAGTCGGCCCATTTGGAGAAAA
>JAOZRQ010000829.1 GCA_029940115.1 Desulfobacterales bacterium | reverse complement strand
CTTGGAGACCGCGTTGTAGTTCTCCCTGGCAAAGTCGAACTGATCATTCAGGGATTTCATGGTGCTCTGATGGGTCATCAGCTCAAGGTGAACCTGCTCAATTTCCACCGCGATCTGTTTGGAAAGGTTCCTGATCGCAAGCTTTGTCTGACGCCATTGTGCGTCGGCCTCCTCAACCTGGGCGTTTCTCAATCCGTTGTCGTATAAAGGGAACGTGACCTTCAGCCCCACAGAGATGCTCTCCTCGTTCATCCCTTCGGGTGAGGGGTCCTGGTCATATCTCAGATAGGTTCCCTCCGCGGTGAGGGTGGGCCAGTAGTCGCTCCCGGCAATTCCGATGGCGTCATATGCGATCTGTTCCCGAATCCGCAGGGCCTTGAGTTCGGCCCTGTTTTCCAGGGCCTCTGCCTTCAAGTCATCCAACTTGCCTCCGGGAAAAAATGTCCCCTTCACGCCGGGCCCTCTGATGGTGTAAACGGCATTCGACAGGCTCGCCACCCTCGCGAGGATCGCCTTCCCGAGCTTCAAGTGGTTTCTCGCGCTGATCTGGCCCGTCCTAGCTTGGGAGAGCTCGGCTTCTGCCCGGTAAAGCGCGGTCTTTGCCACATCCTCCAATTTCAGTCGGATGGAGACTGCGTTCCGGTGGGTTTTCAAGCGTTTTGCATTTGCAACGGCGATCTCCACCTCTTTGATGGCCTTCAGCACGTCATAATACGCGGCAGCCACCTGAAAGAGGTATTCCTCCTTCATGGCATACAGGTCATGTCTGCCCTTTTTCACCGCATCTTCCGACATCTTGAACGCGAGACGCTCCTTGCCGTTCAGGGTGAATGTCTGGCTCAGCTTCAATCCGTAAGAGGCGGTCCAGCCCGGCTGGCTCAACATCCCGCTGAATTTCTTCTCCTCGCTGTACTTTGTGAACTCCCCGAACGCGGCCAGACCGGGCCTCAGGGCCGAAAACGCCTTTTCCCTGTTTTTTTCGGCAATATGGAGGTCCTCGACAGACATCTGGATCGTTTCCGAGTGTTTCAGCGCGCTCCGGTAAAGGTCCGGGAGCGAATAGGTCTTGCCTCGGGACAATATCCCATCGGTCTCCTCGGCCCAGAGATTGGGTGTGCAGGCGATGAGCCATATCAAAATGATCAGGGATGTTTTTTGTGGCATTCTCGGTTCTCGGTTCTCGGTTCTCGGTTCTGGGTTCTAGTACATCACTTTTTAAATTCGTACCCCCCTTGATCGGCTCGGATTGCCGCCGGATTTGGCAATCCGGCGGGAGCGGAAGGGGTGACGAACTTACGAATTGGTGTACTAGTTGATAACCCCAGAATCCAATTCAGCATAAAAGATGTTCCTTAACCTGATTTTCAGCGGAAGTCAAGGTAATTTCCCATCAATTCTAATTTTGAAAAAAAATCAATGCCAAAATTCATACAAACGGGGTTTTCTCCTCGGCATCAAAAGCACCCTCGTGGCACAACCTAGGCCGACTCGCCCCATGCGGACTTCACCGAGACCCTCTCCTTCAGAAGGATGGGGACCTCTCCCGGGAGATGGATCAAGACGCGTCGTCGCGGTGAACTTTCACCTCGAAGCTGGCGGTTCGATCTGCGGCTGGGTGCGGGAGCATGATCCTGAAAAGGTTGAGGAAAAACTGGGGATGGGTGAGAGATTGTGAGGAGGGCATCTGCGGCGGAACCTGTCATGGACTTGAAAGGCTTCCGGATTTTCGGGCCCGGACGGACCGGTCGGAGAGAGTCCGAGATCAGCCTCCCGCATTTGTGGCGGAGAAGCTGAAGACCGGACCCGACGAGGTGATCGGGTCCGGCAAATTGAGGCGGATGGAACGGGATCAGGCGAGGAGAGGCTTCACGGGGCTTCTGCCGAGCGTTGCCGCGATGGTTTCCGAGTTGATTAGTGATTTGCCACGGCTTGTTCAAAACAAATTTTCAATTGTTCGGCAAGCACCTGCACATGGGGAGGATTCAACATGGTAATATGATCGCCCGGGACCACATTGATCATCACCGGCTCGGCCGCAAACCGGCTCCAACCCCACGTTGGCTCTTGCCTCATCTCAGACAGCGCCTCTTCTTCAC
>JAOZRQ010000828.1 GCA_029940115.1 Desulfobacterales bacterium | reverse complement strand
CCCTTCATAAAGGACAAAGGGGCCGCCGCGAAAGTCAATGATGCCGCTTTCCCAGTCCGGATCCGCGAGCACTTCAAATTTTCCCTGTGCCGTGTGAAGATAGATCACATATCCGCCATCTTCATGGACACGGGCTTCTCCTCCCTCGCCAGTCTCCGGGTCCCATGCACGAACCCACATGCCTATGGCCGGTTCCTCTGTTCCATCAGGGCCTGCGCTCCAGACCTTGCCGCTGATGGTGATACCGCCGCCGCATTCATCGGGGTTGTAGTTCGGGTTTTCGGGGTCACAGGGATCCAAGCACTCAGGGTTGTCCTCTGTAAAGTCTGGATGGCGGGGATCGCAAATGTCCCATTCGCCCTCCTTGCAGAGCGGGTCATTCGGATTATAGTGCTCGCTGCCCTCATTAAAGCAGATTTCCTTTCTGCAAGCCTCAGGGTCGAAATTCTCACTGTATTCATCACAGATGTCTATCGGCTTGCAATCTGCCTCTATGAAATCCGGATGGCAGGCATCGCAAACATCGTCACAGCCGAGATTGCAATCCGACTTGTTGGGATCATAATCGGAATGGGTCTCATCACAGCAACTCTTCCAGAACCAGCAATCCAACGTCTCTCCATGCAGGATGATTCTGATGCCGTCAATGCCATTGGGGCCGACATTCAGCAGGGTCCTCTTTTCATAAATCTGGGTGACATGACCTGTTCCGTCCCCATCTTCATCCATGAAGAATCCGCCCAAAAAGCCACGGTTCGGGTCCCCTTCGACATGAATATGATACCCTGAGCCCTCAGGGACATGGATGTCGAACTCTCCCTTGCCATGGATGTCGTCTCCCTCGTCATACGTCTGCCCTCCATGACCTTGGTTGAGCTCATCAGACCAGACATTCACCCAGACGCTGTGAAGCAGGTTGCCATCCGCATCAACGACCACGCCCTTTACGGGAACGCGTTCGCCACCACAGAAGGTATCCATGGTATCCATATACTCGCAGACATCCGGGTTGTAATCTGGATGACAGGCATCGCAGACATCGTCACAATTCAGGTCGCAGTTCGGATCAGGGTTCGGATGGTTCGGATCGCAACATTCCTTCCAAGGAGTGCAATCCAACTCGCAACCTGTGGCATCCGTGGTCTCCGTGCCGCCGCAGAAGGTGTCCGTGGTATCCGTGCCGCCACAACCGGTCGCATCTGTGGTGTAATCGCCACCACAGAAGGCGTCCGTGGTATCTTGCCTTGGCGAACTCTTGGCGGTCACCGTCTGATTCGCCATCCTAGAGAGCGCCTTGTCGAGCGTCTCCTTGAAAAGAGGCGATTCCTTGATTTCCAAGCTGCTGGCCGCGTCCGCGACAGGGCCGAACCCCATCCCGACAATGGCCATGAACACAGCCAGCCATATCATACGTTTCCAAACTTTCATTTTTGTGTCTCCTTAACTTCTGTTAATCGGAGTTTGCTAAAAATGGCTGTGTACAGGACAAAAAAAGTTAATGGGAAGGAAACCCGGCTTTTTCTGACGGTTTGGAAATCTGCCCGTTTGGGAAAAAAGCCGGGTTTCTTGCCACCACAATTTTTTGTCCTGCATACAGAAAAATGGATAAAAACCTCTGCCGAATCGTCATCATAATGGTTTCATCATCCTTTGATCTCGGCATCCTTACAGATAGGAAAGCAAAAGAATGATTTATGGCATCACCTCCTCAGATTGAAATTTGAAATAAAAAGGGTGCAGACATGCCTTGGTTCTGCTCAGTTTCCCTTTCAGTTCAGCAATTTTCCTGTTGCACGGGATTATTTCAAACCTGTTTTTTTTTGGCGGATGAGATCAGGGTTTTGTCTTGCAAGCATTAATCTCATGTTTTATGGCTCCGGGAGTTCTCGGAAGATGCCGCTTTGTTCTGACATCCTGCCCCTTTGATCTGACATCTGAATTCACCATACACAGCAAGTTTTTCTTTCTCACAAAAAAAATATTAGCACCCTTTAATTTTTCTCAAACTCAACTCAGAAACTCAGAAACCCAGAAACTCAGAAACTCAGAAACCCAGAAACCCAGAAACCCAGAAACCCAGAAACCCAGAAACCCAGAAAC
>JAOZRQ010000827.1:1234-2101 GCA_029940115.1 Desulfobacterales bacterium | reverse complement strand
TCCCAGAAACTCACGGATGTCCCTCAGACTTCTGGCATGGCGCATGTTTGGGGCACACTCTCTCAGATGGTGACACACCCGTATCTGAGAATTGTGCCTGTCATCAAGTTTTTTCCTGTCTTGATCATCGGTTTGCAGGAACACCCACCGACAGCCGAGGCACATCCGGCTGAGGGGTTCGCTCCGGGTTCACTTTGATCGGCGGAGGCGTGAACGGGTCCGGCGGTTCTCCTGGGATGGCCGGCAAAGCAAGCGGTTTTGTCCATTGCCGAGGTGCGGTCAGGTCTTCGGGCAGCTTCACCTCTCTGGCATACTGGGGCGCAGGTTTCGGGTTCAATCGTTTCAGCCGTTGACTCGGATGCTCTTCCGCACTGACATTGACCACCGGCGGCAGCGGGGCCATGGCCGTCAACGGCAATGGCTGCTTCTTTTCTTTCATCGGCTCCTGTGTTGAGGCTGCCTGCTCCTTGGATGCATTCGATTTGCCGGAGATAACGGCCTTGTCAAAATGAAGCCTTGTGAAATAGCCTCCCAATGCGACCGCCAGTGTCAGGATGAAAACCAAGGGGTAAACCACACTATCTCGCAAAGATCGTATGCTTTTTTTGAATTTTGTGTTCATGTGTCAAATTTCCTTTCAACTACAGGGATTGAGTTTAGTAAGGATAACATCCGATACAGGATTGCCGCTGAGAGGGAGACGCTGACAGCGGAGGTACAGGGATTGAGTTTAGTAAGGATAACATCCGATACGGCAAGTCCATCCATACTAAACCCAATCTTTGTAGTTCTCCTTTCAACTACAGGGATTGAGTTTAGTAAGGATAATCGGCATCCTTCATTTGTGGGTTTACATTTCAGTTTGTA
>JAOZRQ010000827.1:0-1224 GCA_029940115.1 Desulfobacterales bacterium | reverse complement strand
CCGCCTGCAGGCGGTTCCCCACCGCCTGAAGGCGGAACTGCAAACTGAAATGTGTCAACCACTTTTTAGGCAAAATGAAGGATGCCGGATAATCCTTTTCTTATCTCCAATCCTTAGTAGCTATTGCTCAACCAGACGATTAAACGCATATCCATGATGATCCGAAGGCACGATTTTGGCCTGTGGGTTGAAAATTTTTCCGAGCATAAATCCATTGACAAAATCATACTTGCCAATCGTAACCTCCATATCAGGTGTAGCCGAATTCAGAAACGGCACCGCAAAAACTTTTACAGAACCTTGTGGCACACCGAGCTTTTCCAAGGTGATCACATCCAAGCTTCCTGCGCTGTGTCCCCAGAGAGGTCGTGATTTATCCGCATGAAGCATATAGTCATAAGAGGAAGCCCCTGATACCCGAGTATGACATCCACTGCGTCAAATAGCAAACCGAATGTTCCCCGGTTGTTGATCCCCTCCATAACCTCGATGCCATCCTTTTGTCCCGCGTATCGGCTTCCCACAAGCATATTACCGAGAAATGAAACCATTGTCAATGAGACACCAACAGTTCCATTCTTAAAAGCGAGTTGGTTCACTATTGAACGTGCTCCCTGTTTGGCAGCCCCACTCAACGCAAATTGGAGCCCACTCTTGACATCTTTGATCTTACCGGTTTTGATATTTCCATAAATGGTATATGCCCATCCGATGGCTTCCTTGACGCCGGAATCAAGCGGGCTTGCCGGCGAAGTCAGTCCTGAGACAGTGGCCCCGATCAGGCCGCTCATAAGCCCTTGCGCGCCGGACGCTGCAAAGCCGCCAGCAAATCCCAGCATCACCCCGCCAATCGTTGAAAGTGCCGGGTCTTTGGCAAAGTAACCCGCGATGCTGACACCCGCGCCGATAACTGCGGTCGCTGCTATAATGGTCCCTACCGTGCCACCTATTGCGCTTGCTGCGCTGATTGCAGTTGCAGCACTCACTATGGCCACCGGTGCATGCCCGGTCGGATCAACATTGGAAATCGGATTATTGTAGGCATAAGCATACCGGTTCAAAGCCTGGGGATTGGCCGGATCCGGCACAATGGTATCCGGCGACACAAACCTGCCGAGAAGCGGATGATAATACCGGCTCCCCATGTAAATCAGGTCGGTCTCCTGATCCCGCAGATGTCCGGTGAAGTTTCTCGAATTCTCCGTATTGCCGGATTCCGCAACT
>JAOZRQ010000329.1:3718-7780 GCA_029940115.1 Desulfobacterales bacterium | reverse complement strand
AAGCAACCGGAGGATAAAGCAGATGTCCTTCGGGCACTGCTTATCCTCATGATCAGCCTTCTGAATAAGGAACTCGTGTCCCATGAGAATTCTCAGAGGAGTGCGGAAATGAGCCCCTAGGCGATATTTTCGCGCATGAGAATTCTCAGGGGAGTGCGGAAATGAGCCCCTAGGCGATATTTTCGCGCCTCGCGGAAACGCGTAACGAATGAAGTGCAGAACGTGAGGTGTCAAACGTGAGAGGTATGAAAAAATGTGAGAAAATCTTGACAACACATCTTGTTTGTGTCAAATATGCTGAACATAAGTTGAGAGGAACGGATTGGGCGCAAATTTCAAGATGTGAGGCATGAAACTTGCTCATCAAGTTCTCGCTTTGGCTTAACAGATCATTCGAGGAATATAAAGAAAATGCAACTTACCAAATTGACATTTGAAAATTACAAGGCATTCAAGGAACCCCAGGAATTCAGGATAAAGCCGATCACCTTTGTCATCGGCAAAAACAGTTCCGGGAAAAGTGTGGTGTCAAGATTGCCAAAACTGTTGGCCGGATCATTGGCTCCGGATGCGACATCTCCGATTGAAACCCAATACGACAATATACATTTCGGAGAAGATTTCAGAGATCTGATACATAACAAGTTGGAACAAGGAAAGGTGGGCCTTGGCGCAACATTTGAAGACGGTGCGAGAAGGATCGTATTGAAGGCTGAAATACAGCAAATCGCGGGAACACCGTTTCAGGTTGTCTCAAAATTTGATCTGAAATCCGGAGACGGTTTTGATTTTCAACTGAATTGGGAGATAATGTTTCAGCTATCTCCACCTCCCAAGCCCCAGATATATAGGTTAAAAAGAGACAATACCACAAAAATGGAGATGATTGTCGATTTTATCGGGATATTGCCTGAAAAAATTGTTGAATTAAAAAGCTATGATAATATTATAATGGATCATTTCGTCTCCTTGAAACAGGAAATCCGAAACTCGGTCAGAAACATCCGATACATCGCTCCCATCAGAGAACTTCCTAAGACCAGATACAAATACAAAACAGATGATAATCTTTATCCTTGTTTGTGTTTCCGACAATGAAAATCGAATACTGCATCGGATGCGGCGCATGTGAACGCGCCTGTCCCACGAAACCGAAGGCGATCACCGTAACCGCAAATCCAGTTCACGCGAAAGCGGAAAAATATGTTCCCAGCCCCTTGCCTGTCGTAAATGATCAAGACGAAGGGTTTCCGTTTTGATACGGCCTCCTGCGAATTCCTTAGTAGTTCCAAAATGCAGGGATTCGCCAAACCCCTTTGTGAAACATTTCGCATTCAAGCCCCTTTTTCGCCCAAAAACGTGAAGTATTTCGTCAATCTCCCATGAGGCGAGAATGAAGGCTCAAATCAATCCCCTGTAAAGGGGAGAGCTACAAAACATTTCGTCAATTTTTCAAAGAATTGTGTAAAATATTTCTGAATCAATACCCGCCGAGAGGCGGAACTACGAACTGGAGAATCGCATGTAAAAAAAACCGTAAATCCTTTCAATTTTGTAAGAAATCAGATATAAATGTGTATATTCTTAATAATGTGGGCATGTGAAGAATGGGAAGTGGGTTGAGAATGTGCAAAAATTTCAACCTGCGCGGTTGAGGGTCAGCGCTCGGCGGTGAGCGGATATTTCAGGAAAGACGCCCGCTGAAAGCCTGAATCTGGAGGCCAGAGGCTGATCGAAAATTTCATTTTTGCACATCTCCAAATGGACAGGGAGCAAAAATTTCATTTTTGCACATCTCCAAATGCAATGGTTCGGACAGTTTTTGTAACCCGTTGATTTTAAAGGATTTGCTGATTTCGGCTTTAAAAAATCAAATCCTTTGATTTCAACAGGTTACATTTTCTGACCCTTTAATTTTCAAAAACTGTCCAAACTATTGCAAATGGACAGGGAGCAAAAATTTCATTTTTGCACGCCTCCAACGGGAGGCAAAAATTTCATTTTTACACACCTCGAAATAAATCTTTAAGGAGGGTGATGATGAGAAGAAAAATTCAGAAACGATCAGGGTTCCATCCCCTGAGAGGACTCTCGGTCATGGTGATTCTCCTCTGCCTGACGCTTTTTGCAGGCACGGGAGGGGCCGAGAACCGAGGGGATGTGGATGGCAGCGGCGCGGTTGATCTGGCGGACGCGATCACCGCATTGCAGGTTCTGGTCCAGGCCGAAACATCCGCAAAAGCGGAAGCGGATGTGAATGGAGATCAGCGGATCGGAATCGAAGAGGCGGTCTATGTGTTGCGGAGAATTGTCGGATTGATACCCGGGATAATGACCGAAAAATCGGCCTTGGAAGATATGACCGGGTTTGCGGCCCTTGGACTGGCTGATGATGAGAAATATATTGACGCCCTGGCCCAGATGACGGATGTTCTGAGCCATATGGCACTGGAGAAGACGGGGCAACAGCAGAAACGCTCTCCGGTTCAGGATGTCAGCCTGAATCTGTTGAGCACCCCGTTCCCCTGTGGCAGTGTCACGACCACAGATGAGGCATTGGAAACGGTCCTCTTCACCTTTTCCCAGGAGAGCTCAGACTGCGCCGACATCACCGGAACCATCAGCGTGACCCCTGCCCTGTCTGAGGCGGGCGATCTCTCTTATGGCATTCAATTCACGGACGTGGTAAAGGACAGATGGTTCATCAACGGCAGGACAAGCATGAGCCTCTCCCTTGAGGACGGCGTGACCACCGCCGCGCACACCTTTGAGAAGATGACCATCGGGGAGCAGGAGTTTGACGGCGCGGCCACCATGACCTGTGATGAGACCGGCCAGATGCTCTCTGTGAGCGGCGAGGTTGAGAAGGTTTACTCGATTGCCGGTGCCGGCGCGGTGGTGACGACCGCTTTCTCTTACAGCCATGCAGACGGCATCAGCGGCACAGCCACCTTGGACACCGGGACCCAGACCCATACATGCACCTTTGAGAATATCCGAACCGATCCCACAGCCGGTCTGCCGGTATCCGGCTCCCTGAACATCAATGACCAGTTGGTCGTCGATTTCGATGAGATATCTGCGGATGCTCCGATGATCGCGGTGACTCTGAACGGCTTCACCGTTGATCTGAATCTGGATGCGGTGAAGGATATCTGCCAGCGCGTCTCGGACCACGATGCGAGACCCTTCCGGGGCCGAAGCGCCCTGAGAACGGTGGATGGCTGCTCAACGATCCTCAATACGTTCAAGGAATCGGCCCTAGCGGACATGGAGCGGCGGGTGGAGGAGAATTTTCAGTATGCACTTGAATGCAGGGACTATGGTCCTGTATATGCCGGCGGCGGTGACTGGTGGGATGACGCGGATGGGATGGTCACTCTTGGCGGCACTGTGCCTACATATTCCATGGTGGAAGGAGAGGCTCCCCCTTCTGCTGACAAAACAACGGCATCCGAATATTCGGAGACCAACACTCAGGTGGCCGGTGTGGATGAGGCCGATTTCATAAAGAATGACGGGCGCCACATCTATGTTCTGGCAGACGGCAGGTTCCAGATCATTGCCGCATGGCCCCCTGAGGAATCCGCGGTGATTGCGTCCTTTGATATCGAGGGGCAACCGAAGAAACTCTTTGTCCATGATGGGAAGGCGCTGATCTATTCCTCATTGGATCGGATAGAGACAAACACTTCGAGCTACTACTATGACTATTATGGCGGAGAGACCGAATGCACCTACGGCTACAATTGCGAGTTCACCGGTGACGGACGGGAGATGAAGATGACCATCCTCGACATCTCAGAGGTGATCGCCTCCGATTCCTCGGATGATGCCGAAGCCGATTCGGACGGAACCGACTCGGAGACTCCGAATGATGCCGAAGCCGACTCTGACGGAACCGAACCCGATTCTGACGGAACCGACCCGGATTCAGCCCCATCATCGAACGGTACCGAACCCGACTCGGACGGAACCGACCCGGATTCAGCCCCATCAAACGGTGCCGAACCCAATTCTGACGGAACCGACCCGGATTCAGAGACTCCGGATGATGCCGAA
>JAOZRQ010000329.1:0-3618 GCA_029940115.1 Desulfobacterales bacterium | reverse complement strand
CGAACCCAATTCTGACGGAACCGACCCGGATTCAGAGACTCCGGATGATGCCGAAGCCGACTCTGACGGAACCGAACCCGATTCTGACGGAACCGAACCCGATTCTGACGGAACCGACTCCGATCCAGACGGGACCGACCCGGATTCGGCCCCCTCGAACGATACCGAACCCGAACCGGACGGAACCGACCCCGATTCGGCCCCCTCGAACGATGAGAAATCCGATCCAGACGAACCCGGCCCGGAGACCTCGGGTGGCACCCAGGATATCAAGCCAAAAATCAAAGTCATCCGTGAACTCTATTTCTCAGGATCATACTTGAACTCAAGGCGTATCGGAGACGCGGTCCATTCGGTACTGGTCTTCCCCGAACCCTCGATTGACGGCATCGAATACTGGCCCGAGGGGCTTGAGGATTACTGCTGGAGTTGGTACAGGTACGATTACTACTACTGGGACTGCTATTACGAGGACGATTGCTACGAGATTGAGGAGGAGCCGGAATACACCGATGAGGAGCTCATGGCCATGTTCGACGAGCTGAAGCAGCAGAACAAGGCGATCATCCTCTCCTCTGACATCACCGACTGGCTCCCCTCGGTGAGGGACGTCCGACATGTCAATGGCGAACCCCAAGAGGAGGAAGGGCTTCTCGGAACCTGTGATGATTTTTATGTCTCCATGCAGAAGGATGGAAAGAACTTTCTCACCATGGCCTCTCTCGACATGGCTGGCAACGGGGATATGAACGCGACCACCATCATGGGACGGCCGGGCGCGGTCTATGCGTCATCCTCAGCATTCTATATCTGCTCAAAGCATCAGCATTCCCCACAGATCCTCTGGTTTTTTGACGAAGATCAGAAGATCAGGGAGGCCTCCACCATCCACAAGTTCACCCTGACCAATGATCCGCCGGCCTCCAAATACAAGGCGAGCGGCGTGGTCGCGGGCCGGGTGCTGAATCAGTTCTCCATGGATGAGCATGAGGGTCTCTTCCGCATCGCGACATCATCCGGGAATCTCTGGGACAAGAGCGCGCAAAGTGCGATCTCAATATTTGCCGACACCGGGGACGAGCTGGAGCTGGTGGGCCAGATTGACGGCATCGCGCCGGGCGAGGACATCCGCTCCGCACGGTTTGACCGGGAAAGGGGGTATATCGTCACCTTCAAAAAGACGGACCCGCTCTTTGTCTTCGACCTGTATGATCCGAGGAACCCGCGCATTGCCGGCGAGCTGAAGATTCCCGGATTTTCCACCTACATCCACCGCATGGATGACGATCATCTCCTCTCCATCGGTTATGACGCAGTGGCATCCGAATACGGGGATTTTTCCTGGTTCCAGGGGATCATGTTGCAAGTCTTTGACGTGTCGGACATGGCGAATCCGTTGCTCACCCACAAGGAGATCATCGGGACCCGGGGAACCACCTCGGACGCGGCCACCAATCACTTGGCCTTCAACTTCTTCAGGCCCCGGGATCTGCTGGCCATCCCGATGGTGATCTGCGAAGGCGAAGAGGGCGGGTCCCAATACGGCAACACCATGACGTTCAGCGGGCTGATGGTCTATCGGGTGACAACGGACGCGGGATTCGAGTATCTCGGCGGCGTCTCCCACGAGGGTGAGGAGAATGCTCGGAGCGCGTGCTCCAATTGGTGGACCAACCCGAATTCAAAAGTGAAACGCTCCATCTTCATGGATGACTATGTGTTCTCTGTCACCGGTGAGGAGATCAAGGCGGATCTCGTCTCAGCACTCGGGACCGATGTTGCTGTGATTGATCTTACGGAGTGAGGGAATGGGGCGTAAGTACCCGGCCAAAAGTTTTCGAGACCGCAGAGGGACGCGGAGATTCGGACGGGACTCCGCGTTGAAAAACTGCCTCAGGCCACAAAATCCGTTAGAATCAGAAATAAAACTGGGCATCCTTACATTTTGTCTGAAAAGTAGTTTGCACTTCCCAAATGAGCGAAAAGTTTGTGGTTCCGCCTTCAGGCGGTGTGACACCGCCTGAAGGCGGAACCACAAACTTTTTGGCTTGAAAAATGTAAACCATAAATGGAGGATGCCTAAAACTGATTACGGATTTAGGGGAGTCCTGTGAACGTGCCCGCAAACTTGGACTTGAACTCAAACCTGAGCGTGAATCCTGACGTGAACATTCATTTACGATCATGTCCGAGTTCAGGTTCAAGTTCAAGTTCAGGTTCAAGTTCAAGTTCAAGTTTAAGACTTCCCTAAATCCGTCAGAATCACCAATGGAAGGATGCCATTTTAACGATATGTCTGACAAAGAAACCATAACCTGTGAATTGGCCGTCATCGGAACCGGCATGGCCGGCATGGCTGCCGCGCTGTTTGCTGCGAATCGGGGAATATCCGTGGTTCAAGTCGGGAACACCGGCGGAATCATCTTTGCCAGCGGATTCCTGGACCTGATGGGGGTTCATCCGATAAAGGAAAAGAAACGCTGGAGCGATCCTTGGGCGGCGATAGATGCCTTGACCCGGGATGTTCCTGCCCACCCGTACGCTCATCTGAAAAAGGAGGATATCCGGGCAGGGGTTGACGAGTTTCTCTCTTTCCTGGAAGAATCGGGCCTTCCCTATCATCGCCGGACCAATTGGAACGTGGAAGCCCTCACCTCCATTGGAACCACCAAGCCCACCTATTGCGTACCTCGGACAATGTGGGCGGGGATAAAGGCCCTTGAGGAGAGATCGCCTTGTCTGATCGTTGATTTCCACAAGCTGAAAGGATTCAGCGCCCGCCAGATTCGGAACACATTGGGGGCGGAATGGCCGGGACTGCGGACGACCCGCGTGGCCTTTCCGGGCTTCGAGAATCTGGATGAACTCTACGCCGAACAGATGGCCCGGGCCCTCGATTTTTCCGAAGAGACGCGGGAAAAGCTGGCCCAGGCGGTGCGGCCACATGTCAAAGACGCCCGGTATGTCGGGATGCCGGCGATCCTCGGCGTTTATCACTCGGATAACATTGCCATGGCGCTGGAGAAGCAGATCGGGGTCCCGATCTTTGAGATTCCCACGTTGCCGCCCGGGGTGCCCGGGCTTCGCCTCCGGGAGATCCTTGAACAGCAGATGCCCCGGAGGAAAGTCCGGCTTTTCTCCAAAAAGACGGTCTTCAAAGCAGAACATCAGGCCGGGGGATTTATGCTCCATATCGGCAACATGGCACCGGAAGAGACGGTGCGGGCCAAGCGAGTCATTCTGGCCAGCGGCCGTTTTCTGGGGAAGGGCCTGCGAGCAGGGAGAAAGCGTATCCAAGAGGCGATCTTTGATCTGTCTGTTTTCCAGCCATCGGACAGGAAGGGATGGCACTGTAGGAACTTCCTCGATCCCCAAGGGCATCCGGTCAACCAGGTCGGTCTGGAGATTGATGACGAGTTCCGCCCCCTGAACAGCACCGGGGATCCTGCGTTCCGGACCCTTTTCGCGGCGGGTTCCATCTTGGCCCATCAAGACTGGATGCGCATGAAATGCGGATCCGGGTTGGCCATTGCCACAGCTTACAGGGCCGTAAACGCGTGTTTGAAGATGGACGCTTGAAACTTGAACCTCAAGTTTCGCACCCCTATGTGAGCCCAT
>JAOZRQ010000328.1 GCA_029940115.1 Desulfobacterales bacterium | reverse complement strand
ATCTCCTGAAACCCTTGGAAAATGGGCTCACATAGGGGTGCGAAACTTGAGTAAGATACTTTCCATGAACTTTTAAGAAAATGCTGACGGTCGAGCGGATTTTTGGGTTCTTTGTTGCCACGTCTCCACCTGAATAGCCTGATTATAACGGATTTTGTGCTCTAAGACCGTCTTTGAACACGGAGTTTTTTGGAGATTCGGACTCCGCGTCCCGGAGTTGACTTGTCAATCCAAGCCGGACTTGCGAGCCACAAATTTCCGATCTCCTGAACAGAGGACTTAATCCTTTACGTCTTTATTTTTCCCAATCGCCTCATCCAGACTGCCCGCTTCCAGAAAAATGCAAGGCTTATCATCCGTAAATATTCGGTGAAACCCGTCGAGTTCATCCCTACGCTCGGTTCGGATTGACGCGGTTGCCGGGAAAAAGGGGATGCCGCTGAGTCTCTTCCTCCCGCCGGATGTGACCCAACCGACCCATGGGACTGAGAGCTTCCCCAATGTGAGGAGATATGTGACAAGCGATCTGACTGGGTGCTGGAACAGGTGGTCTTTTCGATGCGGAAGTGGCTGGAGCTTCACGAACTGCCCCAGCCGGAGGGATTAGCCGCGTTGCTCGACACCATGGAACCCACCCTGACCCCGGCGGATGCGGCGTATGTCGAAAAAAGGTTAGCTTCTTTTCCCGGGGACTTCCCTGACTTACTAAACCCAACAAAAAACTACAGAACTTGACGCAACAAATTACTCCATTCAGGAGGTGTGTGATGAAAAAACTGCTACGTCTCGACAAAGAGGGACGATGGGACTTGGACGGCATCGAGTTCGCCATCGAGGAACGCGTGGGTGAGCCGGAGAACTTCATCGGGCGTGTCGAGGAGATGGAATATCTCTACACTTGGGCGGACAAGATCCGCAAGAAGATCAGCCGCAGCCTCGCCTTTTTGGGCCGTCGAAAGATCGGCAAGAGCCTGATCCTCGAACGGCTCTACAACATCATCTACAGCGAGCGGAAGGGGCTGATCCCGTTCTACTACGAGTTCACCGAGGGGACCCGCAGCGGCAGGGAGTTCTACCACGACTTCCTCACACGCTTCTACATGCAGGTGGTCGGCTATTACACGCGGGACATTGCGTGGATCCGATCCGGGGTGGACTTCAGGAACGATGTGGATGCGGAGGAGTTCAGGAACGCGGTCACCCCTCTCCAGGTGAACCACAAGGAACTGATCCTGACCGAACTGGACCGTTGCATCCGCACAATGCAGAAGGACAAGCCGCTGTACGAATATGTGATCTCGGCCACCGCCACGCCCCGTTCCTTTGCCACGACGCCCGGGGTGGAGGAGCAGGTCGTGCAGATGATCGACGAGTTCCAGTACCTGAACATGTACATTGACGCGGGGGTGGAGGAGAAGCCGTGCAAGGCGTACATGTCCACCGCGGAGATGAAGGTCGCTCCCCTGCTCATCACCGGCTCGCTGATGGGCGTGGTCTCGGAGGAGCTGATGCGCTGGCTGCCGCAACGGTTCTCCGAGGTCATCGTGCCGAGGATGAGGCCCGGGGAGTCCGTCGCCATGACCCTCAACTACGCCGACCTCCATGACCAGCCGATTCCCCGGGAGGTTGCCGAGTATGTCGTGCATGTCACCAACAACGTCCCGGGCCGCATCGTGGAGCTCCTCGTCCCGAGGATCGCCAAGCCCCCGATCCGGACCATCGCCGACGTGGACCAGGCGTTGGCGTTCGAGGTGGGTCAGCACGGGAACATCAAGAAGGACTGGGACGAATACCTCGCCCTGGCGATGAACGCGGTGAACCATGCGAACATGCGGCGGATCACCTACTTCCTCTGCAAGAACGAGGGGGAGTGGTACTATCCCCGGGACATCAGACGCGCCATGACCTTGGATCTGGATGACGAGGCCCTGCGGAGGGAGCTGGCGCTGTTGTACAGGTACGACTTGGTGGAGCTGGAGGGGGGGCGCTACGGCGGGGTCTTCGACCGAACTTTGAAGAAGGTGCTCATGACCCACTACGGCGACATTCTGGAACTGCCGGCGGAGGATTTTGACGCCTACTTCCGTGCCGACAACCTGCTCGACTACCTGCGTGAGCGGTCCAGGCAGCTGGACCTGAGCCTCGCCGAGGCGGAGGGGCTCCGGAACACCCTGAAGACGATACGCGGGGAGCACAACGACCTGAAGGGCCACTATCATGAGCGGGAGACGCTGCTCCGGCTGATCAAGGGGATCATTGACGGCGAGGGCGGGCTGGTCGAGGGGATCGGGGTGACGGAATTCGCCTACACGCTCAATCATTTCCTTGAAGACGGCAGGGAGGTCGACATCGTGCTGGCCGGCGGGGACGTCGTGGTCATGGCGGAGTGCAAAAATTACGCGCCCGAGCATCTCCACAAGATCACCCGGAAGATGGTGGCGGATTTTGCCGACAAGGCCCGGCGTCTCCACAAGGCCCGCTTTCCGGACAAGACCCTCCGCCTCGCCCTCTTCAGCCGGCATGGTGTCGAGGAGAGCCTGAGGCCGACGCTGGATCGCCACGGAATCTCAAGTTTGTAGTTCCGCCTTTAGGCGGTGTCGCACCGCCTGAAGCATGCCCTCCACATCTTCTTCTATTGGGGGTATTCGACCGCACCCTGAAGAAGGTGCTCATGACCCACTATGGGGACATCTTGGAACTCCCGGTGGCGGAGTTTGATGCCTACTTCCGCTCGGACAACCTGCTCGACTACCTGCATGAGCGGATCAGACATCTGGAACTCGGCTTGGCCCAAGCGGAGGATCTCCGGAACACCCTGAAGTCTCTCCGTGGGGAACACAACGAC
The DNA here is from genome assembly GCA_029940115.1 of Desulfobacterales bacterium. Taxonomy (GTDB): domain Bacteria; phylum Desulfobacterota; class Desulfobacteria; order Desulfobacterales; family 4be13; genus JAOZRQ01. The sequence continues at coordinate 4,947 of JAOZRQ010000328.1, read as the reverse complement.
CTGAAGGGGCACTATCATGAACGGGAGACGCTGCTCCGGCTGATCAAGGCGATCATTGACGACGAGGGCGGGCTGACGGAGGGGATCGGGGTGACGGCGTTCGCCTACACCCTCAACCACTTCCTCAAAGGCGGCGAGGAAGTGGACATCGTGCTGGCGGGCGCGGACGTGGTGGTCATGGCGGAATGCAAGGACTACGCGCCCGAGAACCTCCACAAGATCACCAAGAAGATGGTGGCAGATTTCTCGGACAAGGCCCGGCGTCTCCACAAGGAGCGGTTTCCGGAGAAGACCCTCCGTCTCGCCCTCTTCAGCAAACACGGCGTCGAGGAGAAACTGAAGCCAGTCCTTGAACGCCACGGAATATACTGCAGTTCGTAGTTCCGCCCCCGATAGAGGACGTCGAGGGCAAGCTTTAGGCGGTGTCACACCGCCTAAAGGCGGAACTACGAACTGGGGCAAATCTAATCGGAGTTTCAGAACTGACGGAGGAACTGAATGACCGCCTATTTCATCAGACGTCTCCTTTTGATTATACCGACATTTGTCGGCATCACCATCATGGTCTTTGCCATCACCCGGTTTGTGCCGGGCGGGCCCATTGAGCGAATCATCGTTCAGGCCCAACAGATGCAGGCATTGGGCATGGGCGCATCTTCGGAGGGCCAGAGCCAGCCCCTTTCCGAAGAGCAGATTGAGGAACTCAGAAAATACTACGGCTTTGACAAGCCGATACTCGTCAGCTACTTCCTCTGGCTTGGCAAGGTGCTGAAGGGGGATCTCGGCACATCCACCCGCTACTACGATCCGGTATGGGAGATGATCAGGGATCGGATTCCCATCTCCCTCTATTTTGGAATGATCTCGATGATCCTAATTTACGGCGTGTGCATCCCCCTCGGCATCGCAAAGGCGATCCGGCACAAGACCGTATTTGACAACCTTTCATCCATCGTCGTCTTCATCGGTTATGCCATTCCCGGATGGGTGGTCGGGGTGTTGTTGCTGGTACTTTTTGCCTCCCATTGGGAGATCCTCCCTCTGGGCGGCTTTGTCAGCGACGATTTTGAGGAGTTCACCATGATTGAGCAGATGGGGGATCTGATCCGCCATACGATCTTACCCTTAATCTCTTATACCCTCGGATCGTTTACCGTGATGACCCTTTTGATGAAAAACACGCTCATGGACAACTTGGCCGCCGACTATGTGCGAACCGCCATAGCCAAAGGACTGCCTTTCAAAAAGGCGGTCTTCCGACACGCGCTCAGAAACAGCCTGATTCCGATTGCCACCCATTTCGGCAACAACATCTCCGTCATCCTCACCGGCTCCTTTCTGATCGAAAAGGTGTTCAACATCAACGGAATGGGGCTTCTCGGATACGAATCGGTGGTGGAGAGGGATTATCCGGTGGTCATGGGGATACTCGTCATCTCCTCCCTGCTCCTGCTCATCGGCAACATTCTGTCAGATGTGTGTGTGGCCATTGTTGATCCGAGAGTGCAGTTCAAATAAGGAGGAGTGCGGAAGGGAAAAAGCAAAATCCAGGCCAAGGATTTTCTCTTTTTCTCTTTCGCAATTGCATCAATCATTCCATTCAGGAGGCCCTGTCATGAAAAAACTGCTACGCCTCGACAATCAGGGGCGATGGGATCTGGACGGCATCGAGTTTGCCATCAAGGAACGCGTCGGAAGGCCGGAAAACTTCATCGGACGCGTCGAGGAGATGGAATATCTCTACACTTGGGCAGAGAACATCAGGAACCTGATCAGTCGCAGCCTCGCGTTCTTGGGCTGGCGAAAGATCGGCAAGAGCCTGATTTTGGATCTCCCGGTGGCGGAGTTTGACGCCTACTTCCGGGCGGACAACCTGCTCGACTACCTGCACGAGCGGATCAGGCAGCTGGAACTCGGCCTGGCCGAGGCGGAGGCGCTCCGAAACACCCTGAAGGTGCTCCGTGGGGAGCACAACGACCTGAAGGGTCATTATCATGAGCGGGAGACGCTGCTCCGGCTGATCAAGGCGATCATTGACGGCGAGGGCGGACTGGTTCAAGGGATCGGGGTGACCGAGTTCGCCTATACGCTCAACCATTTTCTCAAAGGCGGGGAGGAGATCGACATCGTGCTGGAGGGCGGGGACGTGGTGGTCATGGCGGAATGCAAGGACTACGCGCCTGAGAACCTCCACAAGATCACCAAGAAGATGGTGGCAGATTTCTCGGACAAGGCCCGGCGTCTCCACAAGGAGCGGTTTCCGGACAAGACCCTCCGCCTCGCCCTCTTCAGCAGGCACGGCGTCGAGGAGAGGCTGAAGCCGGTTCTTGAGCGTCACGGAATCTTTTGCCCTTGATCGGCGGGGACCCGGGTAGCAGGAACCGGTCAGCGTTCCAACCAGATTGACAAATCCGAACTTCCCCAACCTGCTCCTGCCGGATTGACAAATCCGAACTTCCCCAACTTGCTCCTGCCGGATTGACAAATCCGGCAGAGGAAGCGGTTCGGATTTGCCAATCCGAACTGAGCAGTGAGGGATCCGACTTTACAATTTTTGTATTTAGTATCCGTGACCGAACAAGTTCCCCATTCCCCGCTCCTTCCGGAACCTGTCCCCGACGTTTTTTATCGGGGATTGACGATCTTTTTTGGTTTTTGGCGGCAGGCGGTTCGGATTTGCCAATCCGAACCGAGCGCGGCGATGATGTCATTTGGTCACAGGTCCTTAGTGTGTTCCGAATCCGGAACATTGTAAAATCAAAAAGAAATGGAGAGATCGTATGTTTAACACCATCGGAAAAGCGGTTAGAACGGAAAGGCTGATAAACAGAAACACCGGCAAAATGGTGATTGTCCCCATGGATCACGGGGCGAGCGTGGGGCCCATTGACGGACTGATTGACATGTCCCGGGCGGTAAATTTGGTTGCCGAAGGGGGCGCTAACGCGGTCCTAGGTCATATCGGCCTGCCAAGATATGGGCACAGACGTAGCGGCAAGGACGTGGGGCTGATCCTGCACCTTTCCGCGTCCACCATGCTCTCCCCCAAACCCAACAAGAAGGTGCTGGTCAACACAGTTGAGAACGCTTTGAAAATGGGCGCGGACGGGGTTTCCATCCATATCAACATCGGCGATGATGATGAGGCCGACATGCTGAGAGACTTCGGGAAGATCGCGGTGGAATGCACCTACTGGGGGATGCCTCTGCTTGCCATGATGTACCCGCGAGGTCAGAAGATCACAGATGAGAGAGATGTGGAATTTGTCAAACTCGCGGCAAGGGTCGGCGCGGAACTGGGTGCGGACTTCGTCAAGACCAACTACACCGGTGATCCCGAATCCTTTGCAAAAGTGGTTGAGGGATGCCCCGCGCCCATCCTGATCGCCGGCGGAAGCAAAGCGAGCGAAAAGGAGATGTTCAAGTCCATCGAAGGGGCCATGCAGGCCGGGGCAAAAGGGCTCTCCATCGGCAGAAACGTGTTTCAGCACGAGAATCCGAGCCTGTTTGTCAAGGCAGCCTGCGCCATCGTGCATGAAAACAAGAGTGCGGAAGAGGCATTGGAGATATTGCGGGAAGGATGAAGTCTGAAGTCTGAAGTCTGAAGGATGAAGTCTGGTCATGGCATCCAGCCAGAAACCGGGTTTCTGAAAAAACAACGAGCCCCGGTTTCTCGATCAGGTTTCGATGGCATCCGACCAGAAACCGGGTTTCCTAATCTTCCTCCACCTCCAATTCCTTTTCAACAAAATTGAACGGCAGCTTCTCAAAATCCTCCTGAAATTCCTCTCCGTATTCGAGGATATCTTCATCATCCTCTTCATAAATCCAATTCACCGTGATCTCCTTGCCATTGATCACCGCTGTCTCCAGCTTGCTGAAAAGCTCCATGAAGACCACTGAGGAGCTGCTGTTGAAGTAGATCAGGTCCATGTTGAGGGCAACTTTCTGAGTTCCCAACTGATTGAGATAGGGGTCCAGCCAAGAGAAAAGCGGTGAGAAAAATTCCTCGCTATTTGCCGGATATGACTTTCCCTTGATTTCCAAGATATTATTCTTGCTGTCAAAACATACTGCCGGTGTGGCCTTTGTGGCCTTGATGATCAGACTTTCCATGGCTGACTCCATCTCCCTCGCTGGCATTAAGTCAAAGAAACCCGGCTTCTCTCCAGATTGAGTTTCCGAGATTGGAAACGAGAAAATTTTCACGCCGGCATGGCAATGAGACGCAGATTTTCAGGATGAAAATCCGGTCATGATTTCCCCAATTCACACACTTCCCGCTACTGATGATCGGCACAAGGAATCCCGGCTTCGCCAAACTTTGGTGACGCGGCATCGTGTTGGAAACCGGATTTTCTTATCCTCATTCATAGCATCGAAAATAGGTCATTGTAAAGCGATTTTTGCAGACTCTCAGCAGATCTGCTGAATTTGGTTACACTCAAATGATTTCGGGGGTGTCAATCTGGAGGATGATCATTACCATGAAGGGAGGGTTGAAAACGGATCGGATAAGCCAAAATGGCATTCCCGACAAAGGAGGGTCGCAAGTTTGCAGGATTGTCACCGCAGGAGAACTGAACGAGGCCATACATGAAAGGATCACAAGCGCGGGCCATGACAACCCACCCCACCATCCTCCAGGCTTTCATCCGCACAGCTTCTCCATCTTCTTTTTGAGCATGTCGCAACCCTCCTGACAGGTCTCGGTCCGGTTGTTGGCCGCATCCTGACATTTCTCGGCAAACCAGGACGTCTGATCCATGAAAAGCGCCATCGTCTTTTCTGTCCATGTCTGAAGCTGTGTCATGGCATTGAGAGTGTTGTCAAAAACAAGTTTCTGAAATTCAATCGCCTGTTTCCACAAATCGTTTGGGTGGATCATCTGTTTTCGTCACTCCTTTCTGTTCAACAACATCACCGGTTTCTTTCGCAATGGTTCGG
>JAOZRQ010000826.1 GCA_029940115.1 Desulfobacterales bacterium | reverse complement strand
GAACTTGAACTTATACTTGAACTTGAACTTGAACTTATACTTGAACTTGAACTTGCTCGCAAATGAATGTTCACGTTCAAGTTCACGTTCAAGTTCATGTTCACGTTCAAGTTCACGGTCTCCCCGAAAAGCGTTATAATCAAAAAAAGATGCCATGACACATATGAAATGTCCGAGAATCATCATTTCAGCCCTGCGGGGAGGGGCGGGGAAGACCGTTCTTTCCATCGGGATCATCTTTGCTTGGGCAAAAAAGGGGAAGACGATTGTCCCCTTCAAAAAGGGGCCTGATTATATTGACGCTGGCTGGCTTGCGATGGCGGCAGATCATCCTTGCCACAATCTCGACACATTCATGATCCCGGAACATCGGGTCAGGGACTCATTTCTGTTCCGCGCACAAAAAGGCGATGTGGCCGTCATCGAAGGGAATCGAGGGCTGTATGACGGCATTGACACAGAAGGCGCGACTAGCACCGCGGAACTTGCAAAGTTGCTTGACACCCCTGTGATTCTCTGCATTGACTGCACAAAATCCACACGGACCATGGCCGCCGCGGTGCTGGGATGCATTCGGTTTGACCCGGATGTGAAGATCAGAGGGGTGATCCTGAACCGGGTCGCGGGGACCCGGCATGAGAACGTGCTCCGGAAGAACATCGAACACCACTGCGGCATTCCTGTCATGGGAGCCGTGCCGAAGTTGCGGAAGCAAAGCTTTCCTGAACGGCACATGGGACTTGTGCCCACCCCTGAACATGAATGGGCCACCGCGTCGGTTGAGGCCGCGTCCCAAATTGCAACGCAGTATCTTGATCTTGAGGCGTTGGCCAAGGTGGCTTCAGAAGAGGGACCCTTGGTCTTTCCAAACGACTGTGGGGAAATCGACCCGGTTTTTCCAGAAACCCAAGTGTCCATTTCTGAAAATGGCCCGAAAATCGGCATTGTCAGGGATTCCGCGTTTCAGTTTTATTATCCGGAAAATATCGAATCGCTGGTCTCGCTGGGCGCAGAGCCTCTGTTTCTCAATGCCCTGACGGATCAATCCATTCCAAGAGTGGATGCCCTCTATATCGGCGGCGGATTCCCCGAGACCCACGCGGAATCCCTGGCCCGAAATCAGAATTTTCGGAAGGAATTGAAGGCTCTGGCCGAAAACGGCCTTCCCATTTATGCCGAATGTGGGGGGCTGATGTATCTTGGGGAGAAGCTGATTTTGGATGGAACCGCCTATCCGATGGCCGGCGTCTTGCCCATTGTGTTCGGCTTTTCCAAAAAACCCCAGGGACACGGATATACCCTGCTTGAGGTGACCGGAGAGAACCCCTGTTTCAAGATCGGCACCGAAATCCGGGGCCATGAGTTCCATTACTCAACCGTGCTGGAGTGGCGGGGAGATGACAGGGATCTGGCATTTTCCATGAAACGGGGGGCCGGTTTTGTGAACGGCAGAGACGGGGTCTGCCACAAAAACGTCCTTGCCACATATACCCATATTCATGCCCTTGGAATGCCATCTTGGGCTCAGGCAGTGATTCGGGAAGGAGTGCAAAAATGAAGGGTGAAGGCATAATGGCATCCAAACTCATCTCAGAACCTGACAAGCGGGGTCTGTGCAAAAATTTCCTTCACATTTCATTTCATCCCTCCCTCCTCACATTTCATCCCTCACATTTCATCCCTCACATTTCATCCTTCACATTTCTGGTTCTAACGGTTTTTGTGGTTTCCGACACGGGCTGAAAATTGTGAACCGCGGATGAACGCGGATAAACGCAGACGGCCTGCAGGCTCATCCGCGTCCATCCGCGTTCATCCGCGGTTTGTGAGCCCGAGCATGTTCCGGCAGGCTGTCCCCCAAACTAGCCTTCAGGATCGCAATTTTCGGCATCCTTCATTTCATATGAAAAGTGGTTTGCACTTTTCGGATGGGAAAAGTTTGTAGTTCCGCCTCTCGGCGGTGCCGCACCGCCTGAAGGCGGAACCACAAGCTTTTTCGTCTCAAAAAAGTGTAAACCCATAAATGAAAGATGCAATTTTCTGTTTGATTTTTCATGAAGCCTTGTTTAAAATCCAATTTGGTGATTGGCCTTGATCTTCGTTTCGGCC
>JAOZRQ010000327.1:857-7816 GCA_029940115.1 Desulfobacterales bacterium | reverse complement strand
CGGAAAACTAAGCCTATATGTCAAATACAAAACAATATGGATATGTAAGAAGAAGGTATGCATATGGTTTTGTTTCAAAATCCCATATCCTTGCAAAAAAAGAGGGGAAAAAGATTGGAAGATCGTTGACTGGCACTCCTTTCATCGATCAGACACGCTTCTGAACAAAAGTGCCACAGCGACGGTCAAACTTTTTTAGGTTTAATTCGCTGAACACAATAAGCAGATGGGGAGTTTGAATCAAGGACAAGCCTATCAGTCTGTGTGAGGTTGCCAAATCTTTATGGCTTAACTTGGTAGTCCCTGATCATTGAGTTTGGCGGATATTCCTGCGAAAGCAGGAATCCATTGCTAATGGCAATCCCTGATTTCGCAGGAATGACATGAAAAATTTGATCATTGAGTTATCGATGCCAGATTTCATTGTCACTGATAAGCGAGGCTCATTTTGATTAAACGGATTGTTTATATTAGTCTCATATTGTTGATTCTTTTTATCTCTGTCGTCATATATTTGGGAAACCAGAGGGGAAACGGAGACAATTCCCATAAAACAGTTCCTTCTGTCCAGACGATATCTGCTGATATGAATGAGAGACTTTGCCCAAAGCCATTCGTATGGTTCATAGGGGATAGGCAGATGTATGACTATAAATTTGAGACGGATATCACGATTGATCCTTCGGTATTGACAAAAGAGAGGGAGTTTCAACAAGAAAAAGCTGAAGCCTCCTTGACAGTCCAGGGAACACTTAATTTTCGTGTTTTTGAAAGAGAGGAAGATAAGAGAGGACTTGTTTATTTGGGTTTCCAACTTTCTCCTGTTCAGGTGACGGCTTATGAAAAAAGTCTTTCTCAATCAAAGCGGATTCCTGAACTTGAGGAACTCTATCAGACTTTTTTTGTGGCAACATATGAAAAAGAAGGGGTTCCGGTAACTTTCTATTTCCCAAAACAACTTGATGAACAAGACAAGCTGTCATTGTCTGAAATCGTAAAAATTCTCCAAGTAACCGTTTCTTCAGAGGGGAAAGAACAGATTCGGCAAGGGGAGTGGATCAAATGGCGTGAAGAAGAGATTCATGCCACAGGGGAGTTTGAAGCTGAATATTCTGTCCATAAAGATGACTGCCACCTGATAAAGAAAAGGAATGTGCGTTGCTTATCCATTCGACCGATAGAAGATCAGAGAGACCATTCTCAAGAAATACTTTTAACTGGACATATTATCCGTTCAGCTTTTAAAGGAAGAACTTCTCCCGATATGTCATGGTTGAAAGCATTTTCGGGATCTGAAACACTTGAGGTCCGGGTGAGAAGGAAAGATGTGTTCTCAAGATCGCAAGCTCAGGTGAGTCTTGAACGGCGTCACTTTGAGCCTGACCCTGATCTTGACATATGGACAGAAAGCCGATCTTTGAAGGAGATATTAAAGTCTTTTGGCAAGAACAGGGAAAAAACGGACACCCTCGGAAGCTGGGAAAGCATACGCATTCAGAGATTGCGTGAACAGATGGAAATGCTTTCGCTTCCGCAAATTATAACCAGCATCAAAGATGCCGCGGCGTCTGGAATGAGTCAGTCTGGCATGGCCATATTGGCGCATAGGCTTCGTGATTTTCTGGAGATTTCTCCAGAGGAGGCCCGCTTGATCCCTGATATCTTCAAGTACCCAGATTTAGCCGAAGATGCCATAGGATGCATACTGATTGCCTTGGAATTGAATGGCCATCCAGAGTCCCAATCTGCCCTTAGAAATGTGTTTGAAGATGGAGATCAGGCAGCGGATACTCGTGGGAGAGCGATAGTCGCGGCCGGAGGAATTCAAAAACCTGAAAAAGAACTGATTGAAAGCTTATTCAACTTGACTGAAATCAAACGAGAGGCTACCGATGGTGAAGAGTTGGAAAGAGCGGACACAGCTCTTCTCTCCTTGGGGATATTGGCCGGTGCGTTGCTTGAAGGAGAAAATGCCTTTGAATCACAGAATATTGTGGAACGAATTGCCAACTATTTGCAGAAGTCAGAAAATGAACGGGAACGCGTGATGTGTTTGAAGGCTCTGGGCAACTCTTCAAATCCTGAAACCATACCTATAATAGAGTCTTATCTGACATCAAAATCATCAATTGAACAGGTGGCATCCGCCAGCGCGTTACGGAATTTTTCTGATGAACATACCTTGCATCTTCTGTCTGACGCCTTAGAGCAGAGTTCAGTTTCCGATGTTCGCAAGGCCGCCATAAAATCTTTGACAACACGGGGAGGTTCCGAAGTTATAGAGTATATGCGAAAGGGCCTTCCTTCAGAGCCAGAAAATTCTCTGAGACGCATGATGATACGTTTTTTGGGAAAAAACAGAACCCCTGAAGTTATCAAAGCATTGGAGGATCAACTGGAACGGGAAACTTCAAGAGAGGTCATAAAGGACATTTACCGTGCATTATATGAAGAGCGTAAAGAATATGAAGAATAAGAGGTGAATATGAAAAATTGCACATTTATCACAGTTTTGCTGATCATTGGACTCATATGGGGGACATTAGCAAATGCAACCGGCTCCATATCAGGAAAAATCACCACAGGCGATGGTGAACCCATTGTAAATGTATGGGTGGACGCATATGACACATGCGGTTTGGGAGGAAATTGGGAGGGAGGCAACGCAACTGACGAACAGGGGAACTATCTTATCGAAGAACTTTCTGAAGCCTCCTATTACATTGTCACGGATTCTTCATCTCTCGGATTTTATGATGACAGATGGTGGAATGATGCAGGAGGATCACACTCCTGTGAGGATGTAGCATCTGTAACTGTCACTACCGGCCAAACCACATCCGACATCAACATCACCCTGACCGGATACGGCAGCATCTCCGGCAAAGTGACCACCGCGGACGGTCATCCTGCCGCGGGTGTCCAAGTCTCCGCGACGGATCAATGTGGCGGCGCGTCGTATGGTGTCAGTCAGACCGATAATGATGGAAACTATCTGATCACCAAGCTCCCTGAAGGAACTGATTATTATGTCTCCACATACGATGAAAACAAGCTGTATCCTGAGAAATGGTGGAACAGTGAAGGCGGAACCACCGATTGCACCTTGGCTGGCGCAGTAACGGTTGCCACAGGGCAAACTAAGCCGGACATCAACATGATCTTGGATGAAGCCGGCGAAATCTCCGGAAAGGTGACCGCGACAGGCACCAATCAGCCGATAGCCAACATACGAGTACAGGCGAGCAACCAATGCGGTGAGGTTTGGCACGGAGAGAGCAGAACCGATGATCAGGGAAATTATTCCATCCCCGGCCTCCCCCCGGGAGTCTATTACATTTCCGCCAGTGACGAGGATGCAAACTATCTCAGCGAGTGGTGGGATGGACAGACGGACTGTAATGAGGCCACACCGGTAACCGTATCCATCGGACAAACCGTATCCGGAATCAATTTCACATTGGATGAACCCGGCAAAATTTCAGGAAGTGTGACCACAAGTGATGGCTCGCCGATCCCGAATGTGCAGATCAATGTGACCGGTCCTTGCGGTGAAATTTCTTATGGTGAGGGGACAACCGATGAACAGGGCCTTTATGCCATCTCTGGACTTCTTGCGGGTGCGTATTATGTTTCCACAGACGCCTCTTGCAGGGAGGATGAGGCATCATGTGACCGGAATTATGTGGATGCGTGGTGGACCAGCGGAGAGGGAACGACAGACTGCAGCAACGCTGAATCCATCAGCGTCACCATTGGGCAAACCGCATCCGGAATCAGTTTCATATTGAAGGAGCCAGCCACAATCTCAGGCAGGGTGACCGATGAAAGCAACGGCCAACCGATCCCAAATGTTCGGGTAAACGCAAGCGGGCCATGCGGTGAACCATGGCACAGCATGGGCATGACCGACCAAGAGGGGAACTATGTGATTTCAGGACTCTTGACAGGCAATTATCACATCTCCACATTCAAAGGGGAGGAGAACAGCGCATATATTGATGAATGGTGGAACAATGGAGACGGAACAACCGACTGCAACGAAGCAGTGGAGGTGAGCGTCACGATCGGAGAGACTGCATCGAACATCAACTTCGCGTTGAAGAATGGCGGCACCATTTCAGGGAAGGTGACGGCAATGGACGGTTCCCCGCTCAAAGATATTCTGGTTCAGGCGAGCAGTCAGTGCAGTGAATCGCTGTATGTCATCGCCAGAACTGATGAACAGGGAGATTATGCCCTGTCCGGCCTTGGTGATGGAGAGTATTTTCTTTCCGTTGAGGACGAAGCAAAAGCCCATATCAACGAGTGGTGGACCAGCGGAGAGGGGACCACGAATTGCGCTGATGCCGAAAAAATAACCATCACCGCGGCCCAGATCATGCCGGAGATCAATTTCTCCTTGGATACGGGTGCCAGCATCTCTGGAAGAATCACCGACGCGGAGAATGATCAGCCTGTTGCGGATGTGTGTGTGAGCACTTGGAATCGTTGCGGTGAGACATGGTATGGAGAGTCCGGAAAAACAGATGTTCAGGGACTTTACTCGATCACTGGCTTGCCAGCGGGTGACTTCTTCATATCCACAGATGCCTCATGTGAAACCGAACAGAGTTACACAGATGTATGGTGGAATGACGAGACAGGAACCACCGAATGCACGGCAGCCATGGCCATAAACATCGCCGCAGGGCAAATCAAAACCGGGATCAGTTTTGCATTGAATCAGGGAAGCGCCATTTCCGGGAAAGTGACCACCGCCAGCGGTGACCCCATTGCAAACGTCTGCGTGAACGCTTGGAGCCAATGTATGGAAAGCTGGTATGGCATGGGGCAGACCGATGACCAAGGAAATTATTCCATTTCCGGCCTTCTGCCCGGAGATATTTACATTTTCACGGACGCATCCTGTGAGGAGCAGCAGGATTATACCAACAAATGGTGGAGTGACGGAGGTGGAACCACGAACTGCGAACAGGCCTCAATCATATCGCTTGTCTCTGGACAAACTGTGTCCGGCAAAGATTTCTCATTGGACATTGGTGGCGCAATGTCTGGAAAAGTCACCCGAAAAAGCGATGGCAATCCGCTTCCGAACATCTGTCTATACGCGGGCAGTCCATGCATGGCGAGTTGGTATGGTGAAGGCAAAACAGATGACCAAGGAAATTATTCGATTTTTGGTATTCCCTCCGGGAATGTTTATCTGTTTGCCGAGGCCTCCTGCGAATCAGATCAGGATTATGTCAACCTATGGTGGAAAGAGGGCGGCGGCGTTTTGGACTGCAATGACGCCGGGCCGTTGGCTGTGAATGCGGGGCAGAGTCTGTCTGACATCAATTTTTCATTGGACATGGGCGGCATGATCTCCGGAAAAGTGACGCGGGCAGATACCGGTGAGGCGATTTCAGGGGGGTGTGTGGTGGCATTCATGCAATGTGGTGACGCAGAATCGTACGCCGATGGTGACACTGACGAAGCGGGAAATTACATTATTCCTAGCCTCCCGGCAGGAGACTATTATATTTCCACTGAAGCGTCGTGTGAGAAGGAACAGCATGTTGAAGACCAATGGTGGAACGACGCGGGAGGGACAGGTGACTGTGGCTCTTCTGCTCCCGTAACCGTCACCGCGGGCCAGACAACGACCGACGTTGATTTCTCCTTGGAAGGGAGCTGTGATTTCACCTTGACGATCCCCTTGAAGTCAGGATGGAATTGGATATCATTCAACATACTGCCGCCTGAGAATGCTACACCGAACACTGTGTTAAGTTATCCAGCACAAAACGAAGACATCTTTAAGACACTAACAGGGAGTGTGACCTATTTTGATGGCGAGTGGTTAGGCCCCGGCATAAAGGAGATTGATCCAGACGTCAAATATAAGCTAATGATTCAATCTCAGAGCCCCGGAAATTTGGAGGTTCAGGGATGCCCGGTTGATGTTTCGGACAATATCGAGATTGTTGCCGGTTCAAACTGGATCAGCTTCAAACCTCAACAAGCAATGAATGTCAAAACCGCTTTGGCTTCATTAAATCCGACAAACGAGGACACAATCAAAAGCGACACGAGCAGTGCCACCTATTTTGAGCATCCCGATTTGGGAGATGTATGGTATGGTATGGAAGAGGGATTGCAACCGGGGAAAGGGTATGTGCTAAAATTCGCCCATGTGGATACGCTGATTTATCCTGAATCTGGAGGAAGCAAAAGAAGAGCCACAAAAGATGCCAAAAAATCACCACGCTCTGTGCCCGATTGGTGCGAGACGCTTCCGGGTATGCAGAACAGTATGATCATTTACGCCAAAGTCCTGTTGAACAACGGCACATTTATCGAGTCGGAGAGCAGCATCTTGGCGGCCTTCAAAGATGACGAATGCCGGGGGATCACCACCATTTCCACCGGCCCCAGGGGGAAAGCCTTTCAGTTGCTGGTGAAATCAAACGAAACTAGTGAATCTGGTCTTGTGCTGAAAGCCTATGATTATGAAACCGAAACGATCCATGATATTCAAGAACCCTTTGATTTTATCATAGATGAGAAGATTGGAGGCATAGCGGACCCTAAGATTCTCACTGAGAATAACCTTGAAGGAATGCAGAACACCATGACGATTCATGCCAAAGTCCTTGTGGATGCCGGCTTTATTGACACAGCCGGAAGTCTCTTGGCCGCGTTCAAGGATGACGAATGTCGAGGAGTCGCCACCATTGCCACAGGCTCGTCAGGGGAGCCGTTTCATCTGACCCTCGCGTCAAATGAGACTGAGGAGCCGGATTTTCTCCTGAAAGCTTACGACATGGCATCTGGAAAAAGCTATGAGTTGCAACAATCGGTTGATTTTCTGAAAGATGAGACCATCGGTCAAGCCTCCGCGCCTCTGATCTGTACCCAGATTTCTTTGACTCCTGTCATTGCCTCTCTGAAAGCCCTTTGTGGATTGGAAATCT
>JAOZRQ010000327.1:0-847 GCA_029940115.1 Desulfobacterales bacterium | reverse complement strand
GGTGGTGAAGCGACGAATCTTGTCAATGCTCTCAAGGGGATGGACGAAGAGGGGAAGCTTGGCTTAGAACAAGTCGTTTATCTTCTTCGGAAAATTTCTGGAATATAAAGTTCAATTCAAGAAAATGCTTGTCGCTCTGGAGTGCAGTTTGGCATGCCTGAGAGGAAGGCATCTGCCAAACTGCAAGTTTGGCACTCCAGACAATGTTTTGGTCGAACGCCATAGATGGAAATTTCCATTCCGGGCTTCGCTTGGGGTGCCAAATCCCAAGCACCCCGCCGAATTTGGCAATCTGGCGGGAGCGTAATCAGGGGGATTCCATCTACTGAGAATAGGAAAAAATGATGCGAAAAATTATTACAACATTTCTGCTTTTATTTGCATTAGGAATCCCTGTGAATGAAACCGCCGCCTCCCCGCCAAACTGGAATTTTCAGGGAGGCTTTGAATACACCATGATCATTCATCTCATGGTCCCGCTGGGCAATTCTCAGTTCATCGAGGCGGACGGAAGCATGGTGGCCGCATTTCAGAAAAAAGATGATGAGACTTATGAATGTCGGGGAGTGACCACGGTTTACGCTGGCCCCGCGGGGAACCAGTTTCAGTTGACTGTGGCATCCAACCAAAGCGGTGAATCAGGTTTTGTGATGAAAGCCTATGACGCGGCAACGGATCAGATCTATGACATCCAAGCAAGTTTTGAATTCAAAATTGACGATGTGATTGGCACAATATCTGTTCCTATCGAGTATCCAGCGAAAACGGTGCTTGTTGATGACGATGATGGGGTCTCTGTCACTGAAGGGGGGACTGAGGATTCGTACACCATTGCCCTGAACGCAGA
>JAOZRQ010000326.1 GCA_029940115.1 Desulfobacterales bacterium | reverse complement strand
CCGCCTTCGGGGGGCATTGACATGCGAATCATGCCAGTGCCCGCATTTGCGGGCCAGAGCTGCAATGGGAGAATACTTTGTGGCCCCCCCGACAGTTGTCAACATTCAACGCATGTGCCTTATGGCTCCACCATACCCCAGGGGACTCGCACACCAAGGGCAGGGTGTTTGCGTCCGGCCTTGGGCCCGCACCACACGCTCAAGCTGTCGAGCGCCGGGCCTCTGTGACCGCCTGGCGGCGTCTGGGGAACGTATCAGTTGTCTGAAGGGTTCACGGGCATGACGACAAATCTCGCGGGAAGGGTTCGGATTTGTCAATCCGAACCGAGCGATGGCGGAGTTTTTAGATATACTGATTATAAACGGAAAGTGTAAACTTCCTGTCGAAAAAAGAATGAAGGATTGGAGGATAAAAGCGGGCACCAGTTCCAAGACTCATTTTTTCGCTTTTCCCTTCTTTGACAGCCCTCTGATTTTTCTTGTATCCCGCGGAGAACTGCGACAAGTGGTACACTCAAATTCAACTTCAGCGAGCTTATATTTTACCAGAACCACAGAGATGTTGTCCCTTCCTCCTTTATGATTTGCGGCTTTCACCAAATACATGGCGGTTTCGTCAAATCCACTGTTTTTGTATCTCCAGACAATCTTTTTTATCTCTTCATCTGTCAGCATGTCTGTGAGTCCGTCCGAACAGAGAAGAAGGATATCGCCGGCCTTGAGCTTCACCTTTTTCAGCTCCGGCCTGATCTTATGGGTCACCCCCACCGCCTGTGTCAGAACATGCCACGATTGCGGCGGTATTTTTTCTCGGGCCACATGCTTCTCTTCCACGAGATACTCCCCCCATGTCTGATCTTTGGTCAATTGTTTCATGACATGCTGACGAAGCAGATAGGCCCGACTGTCTCCGGCATGGCAGAGGTATGCACTGTCTCCCCTGACAAGCGCAATCACAAGCGTGGTTCCCATGCCCATGAAGGTGAAGTTGTCTTCTGTGCTGCTGATCTTTATGCTACGATCCGCCTTGAACAGGGATGAGGCAAGGACTTTGAAAATATCCGCGTCCGTATTTTTCGATCCCAGCGTGGCCAACAGATGGTCATAAGCCACCTCAACCGCCATTCTGCTGGCCACCTCACCCGCCTGATGGCCTCCCATCCCATCTGCCAGAAGAAATATGCCTTTCCTGTAGTCAACGATGATGGAATCTTCGTTGTGGGCCCTTCGTTTTCCTGTGTCTGTCTTATAATCTACTTTTAGAGGTGTTTCTTGCATTTTCAGATGCTTTCGGTAAGCTGTAAGCAAGGTAGCTTTGGGCTGGGCTGTAAGTTGTAAGCTGTAAGCTGTAAGTTGCAAGGTAATGCATCACCTTTTTAAGTCCGTACCCTTCATGCTCCCGCCGGATTGACAAATCCGGCGGCTCGGATCTGCCAACCGTTCGACTGAGCGTTCGACTGAGCTCACGCCGAAGTCTCACGCCGAAGTCCGAGCCGAGCGAGAGGTGCGAACTTACAAAGTGTAGCTTTGGGTTGCGAGTTGTAAGTTTGCAACTTCGAGCTTGCAACTTCAAACTCGCAACTTTCAGCTTATTCACAGAACCGAAGGGAAAATCAATGGGGTGGAAACAGTATTTCCGGGGTAGCAATATCCTACTCATGCGCCTTGCCCTTGCCCGTGCCCTGCCCGACGCTTGGAACAAACCTGATTATAACGGATTTAGGGGAGCGAACATGCCCGTGAACTTGAACGTGAACCTGAACGTGAACTTGAACGTGAACCTGAACATTCATTTACAGGCAAGTTGAGGTTCAAGTTCAAGCATAAGTTCAAGTTCAAGTTCAAGTTCACGGCCTCCCCTAAATCCGTTATAATCAGGAACAAACGGGTATGGGTACGGGAAGGGACACGGGGCACGGGAAGGGCTCGGGCAGGGCAGGGGCTGATCAGACCTCCAAATTCCGGGTTTTCAGAATGAGTAGCACAATCCCGGCCACCAGCGCGACCGAAACCATCCCGAGTGCGGGAAAGACCATCTCAATGCCCCAGTTTGTCTTAATCGTCTCTATCATCTTCACAGATAGGGAACCGACGCCGAAGGTCAGCACGAATTTGGTTCCGTAAGCTATGCTGTGAAATTTTTTTGGGGTGAGTTTGGCAACCAAGGTATTTTCAATCGGTTGCATTCCCAGCAGGAAGAAAAAATAGATCATTCCAAAGCATACCAGAGGCAGATCAGTCGTGACGGACATCAGAAAGGCCGCGGGAATCGTCATGCTGTGAAACAGAAGATAAGACCGCCTCAGTTCAAATCGCTCCGCTGTCCGCCCCCCGGTGTACTGGCCCAGCATCCCCAGAAGATAGATGAGGGAGGTGACCGCGGTGGCGAGGACATTTTGCGAGAGGCCGCTTCCCATGCCCGATATCCACTGAAAAATATCCTGATTTTTCAGTTCAAAATATGCCGGCAGGATGACGGTCGCGCCTCTGTAGGCGACACCGCCCAACATCATGATGAACAGCAATATGAGAAAGGCACGGATGGCCCCGTCCCCTTCACGGGATGCGGTTTCTGCGGCCTCACCGGATCCGGATTTCGGAGAGAAGATCATCAGGCCCGCGCCGACAAGATTCAATCCGCCCAGAACCGCATAAACCACCCGGGGGCCCCACACCCAGTTCACGAGGCCGGCCACAAAGGGGGCCATGGCTAGACCCAGGTTTCCGAACATCCCGTTATACGCCATGCCGATGCTGACACGCCGTATCTCCTTGGAAATCCAGCCGAGCCCTGTGGGATGATAGATGCCGGAAAAAAGCCCGATTCCGGCAAGGGATAGGGTGAGCCACAGGGGAGAATCAAGAAAGAAGGCCGCACACAGGCCGCTCAGGCCGGCACCGAGATAGAAGATCAGCAACAGGGGTTTGGGCCCCCACCGGTCTGCGGCCATTCCCCAAGGCAGTGCGGTGAGGCCGAACAGGAGATACATCCAGAAGGAGAGTCCCAGCACATCTGCCATATCCATGCCCAAATGTCCAGACAAGGGAAGCAACACCGCTGGAAAGACCAGCATGTTGAAGTGGCTCATGAAATGGCCAAAACAGGTGATGAACAGGATACGACGTTCCCGATGGTCTGTTTCATTCATATCTTTTCCTTAGTATCCGTGCCCTGCCCCTGCCTGTGCCCCTGCCCGCCGGGCACGGGCAAGGGCGGGGCACGGTACGGGTACGGACATGTTATCCTTTGAGGGAGTACTTGTCTGCAATCACATTGTAATAGGCGTTCTCCGACACGCTTCCCCAAGTGCCGACGCGTTTCTTGAAGCTTTTGAACGCCTCATGGACCTTTTTGGACATGGCGTCCTTACTGGCCTCCTCCTCCAATGTCTCTTTGGCAAGTTTTCGCAGATCTTCAAGGAGGGGTTCCGGAAATCGCACCAGTTTCACTTTGTGTTTGGTGATCAGCTCTTCAAGGGCCTCACCATTTCTTGCATCAAATTCGCTCAGGCTCCACATGTTGGTCTCCATGGCCACCGCATCCAGAATCGCCTGAAGGTCTTTGGGGAGGGACTCATACGCCTTTTTGTTGAATATCACCTCAAGACATGTCCCGGGTTCATGCCATCCGGGATAATAGTAGTATTTCGCGGCCTTGTAAAATCCCATCCGCAGGTCATGCAGGGGCCCCACCCATTCGGTCGCGTCGATCACGCCGCGCTCAAGATTGGTGAATATCTCAGCCCCGGCTTTGAGGATGACCGTTCCGCCGGCTTTGGCCACGACCTTCCCCCCGAGTCCCGGAATCCGCATTTTCAGGCCCTTGTAATCCTCTATTGTATTCATCTCCTTGCGGAACCATCCACCCATCTGGACGCCGGTGTTGCCTTGGGGTCTCGGGATCACGTTGAAGGGCGCGTACACCTCCTCCCACAGTTTCAAGCCGCCGCCGCTGTAAAACCAGGCATTGATTCCTTGGGCGTTGAATCCGAAGGGCACCGCCGAAAACCATTGGGCCGCCGGCACCTTCCCTGCCCAATAATAAGAGGCCCCGCTACCGGCCTCGACGGTTCCATCTGCGACGGCATCAAACGTGCCCAAGGCGGGAACCAACTCTCCCCCGGCAAATACTTGGATCTTTATCCGCCCGCCGCTTGCCTCTTCCACTCGCTTGGCGAATCGTTCCGCGCCGGTCTGGAGAACCGGAAGATTCGGCGGCCATGTGGTCACCATCTTCCAACTGAAGGTCTTGCCTTTGGCCCAGACCGCCGGAGCGGCCACAGAGGTGCTCGCGACCGCGGCGGCGGCCACACCTGTTTTCTTCAGAAAATCACGTCGTTCCATTCTGTAGGGTTCCTTTCTTTTGTGAAAGTTAAAGTCAAGTGAAACGTGAGGCGTGAGGCGTGAAACGTGAGGCGTGAGGCGTGAAACGTGAGGCGTGAGGCGTGAGGCGTGAAACGTGAGGCGTGAAATGTTAAGCGTAATTTGCATTCCATGTCTCACGCATCACGAATCATGAATCACGCATCACGAATTACGCATCACAAATCACAAATCACGCATCACAAATCACGCATCACGCATCACAAATCACGCATCACAAATCACGCATCAGTTTGCAAAAACGATTTTCGGCAACCATGTGACCAGTTCTGGAAAAAGAATCACGATCAGAAGGCCGATCATCTGGAATATGACAAAGGGGATGATCCCTCTATATATGTGGCCAGTCTTTATTTCCGGAGGTGTGACCGCCTTCAGATAGAAAAGGGAGAAGCCGAACGGGGGCGTCATGAATGAGGTCTGAAGGTTCACCGCGATGAGGATGCAGAACCAGAGCGGATCAAAGCCGAATTCAATCATGATCGGTGCCAGAACCGGGACGTGGATGAAGGTGATTTCAATGAAATCAAGGAAAAAGCCGATTATGAAGATAAGTAGCATGACGATGGCCAAGACAAAGTATTTCCCATGAGATTCTGAAATACCGCCCAGAAACTCCCTGACCAGTCCGTCTCCCCCCAGCCCTCGAAAGACCAAGCCGAACGCGGCCGCGCCCACAAGGATGATAAAGACCATGCACGTCAGTTGCATGGTTGAGCTCATCACTTCGCGCAGGATATTTATGGTGAACTTCCGATTGGCCAGCGTCAGGAAGGTTGCCCCCACTGCGCCTACTGCCGCGGCCTCGGTGGGCGATGCAATCCCTGCAAAGATTGAGCCGAGTACCGCCACCATCAGGAAAAGTGGCGGAAAAAGAGCCTTTATCACCCTTGTGAATAATATTTTCGGGGTCAGCGCGGCCAGTTCCTCCCTCGGAATGGCCGGCGCGATCTCCGGGCGGATAAGGGCCGCGGCAAAGATATAGATGATATAAAGCCCCACCAAGACCAGTCCGGGGAAGACCGCGCCCATGAACAGATCCCCCACCGGCACCCCCACGATGTCGCCGATAAGAACCAATACAATGCTCGGAGGGATGATCTGGCCCAAGGTTCCAGAGGCGGAGACCGTGCCTGTGGCGAGTTCCTTCTGATATCCCCGCTTGAGCATGATTGGCACGGCGAGAAGCCCCATGGTCACCACCGTCGCACCGACAATGCCGGTTGACGCGCCGAGCAACGCACCCACCAACACTACTGAAACGGCCAGTCCCCCTTTGATCCGGCCAAAGAGAAGGCCCATTGTGTCGAGCAACTCCTCAGCCAATCCGGAGCGTTCCAGCATCACGCCCATAAAGACGAACAGAGGAACCGCCAGCAACGTGTCATTGGTCATCACCCCCCATATGCGAAGGGGCAGAAGATTGAAAAAATTCCATCCAAAACCGATCAGACCGAAGCAAAGGGACGTGCCCAGCAACGTAAATGTCACAGGAAAGCCGGCCATCAAGAGAATGGTCAGCGCCAGAAACATCCATCCAGGTAAGTATTCCATCTTAAAATAACCCCCTTTGTAAGCTGTAAGCTCAAAGCTGTAAGCTCGAAGCTCGAAGCTGTAAGCTCAAAGCTGTAAGCTGTAAGCTCAAAGCTGTAAGCTCGAAGCTGTGAGTTTTGAGTCCGATCCTCGACTTACAGCTTACAGCTTACAGCTATTCACGACCTGCAATCTCTTTCCAAGTGATATGTTTTGTCTTTCTTCTTTTCAATGTCTTTTTCCAGGATTGTGAACAGGCTTTTGATCCCCATGGAGATTCCTTGGAGCGTGACCAGGGCAAATCCTATAGGAATGGCTGATTTGATGATGAAACGACAGGGGATGCCTCCGGGATCCGGCGATCCTTCCATGACTATCCACGCATTATAAACAAATTTTATGGATGTTGCAATGATCAGGTAACATCCGGGGAGCAAAAAGAACAAGACGCCGATCAGGTTGACCCATGCTTGGCCTTTGGGGCCAAGACGCTGATAGATGATGTCCACACGGACATGGCCATCCTTGAGCAGGGTACAGCCTGCTCCCACCAAGAAGATGAAGGCAAACAGGTGCCATTCCAGCTCTTGGACAAACACAAAACTGATCCGGAGCACATACCGCATCACCACATCAACAAAGACCAGGACGACCAGCAACAGGGTCACCCATGCCACACCCTTGCCCACCCAGTGGTTCAGAATATCAATCCATCGGCACAGGAATCTGAGAAAAGCGGTCATATCCTGGGCAAAACTTGAAACATTGAGAAAGAGAAGCAGGGGGGCGACAAATAGGAGGTTAATAAGGAATAAGGTAAGAAACTCCCCCATATCCTTGTTCATGACATAATTGGCCGAGGGAACGATGAGAAAAAAATAAACCGCAGACACAATGAGCAATCGCATGCTCAGAGGCAAAGATTTTTTTTGGGCATCCGTATGTTCCATCAACTGTTCCTTTTTGATTTGTAAGGTTGGGTTATCAGATATTGCACGGCTCACTCGTTTCAAATTGGTGGTCCACCTCTGCACCTTCTTTACACCCTTCTGTCAGAATATTCAAGTTGCAAAATCGGTTTCGGCAAAAATAGATGAAATCTGCTGACATTCCAAGTGCCCGTGCAAAAGATTTTCTCATATGGATCAGATTGTCTGGAGTGCCAAACTGCAAGTTTGGCACTCCGGATTTCTCTCGTTTACTCCTTTTGACATCCTTAAATACTCCCTCTGCCTCATTGCTTGTCTGCTTGCCCTATGAAATAAATCCATTATGAATTTAGATTGGCATTCAGCGGGCCGAAATCTAAAAAATGCGAAAGTATAGCCGTGTTATTTATCAAATAAAACCGTTCTGCATTTCCGGGAAGTCTGTGATACATCACGTTTAACGCATCACGCCTCACGCATCAAGAAAGGAAATTGACCCGTTGCGAGTCCATAAAAAACATGAAGAATTGACATATATGTTAATGAATGTCGCGCTACCTCTGACAGCAGGGGGCCTTATTTATCTTTTATGGCGAGATGATGGCTTGCTGATGTTTTCATGGATCAGGTGGATCGGGTGGTATGAATCCTTACATACGATCCGAACATCGTTTGCCGATGTTCAATCTTCCATTCCCGAATGGATCCTATACAGCCTGCCTGATGGGTTATGGGTTTACTCAATGACTTCGTTTTTCGGTTTCATATGGCGCAACAGCTCACGGGTGACCTATGCTTTCTGGGTCAGCTTGGGGCCTGCGATGGGCATCGGTTCGGAAATTGGCCAGTTGTTCGGGGTTCCCGGGGTTTTTTGCCTGAATGATCTGACTTCATATATATTGGCAACAACCATTTCAATCCATACGGTCAACGGCCAGCATTGATGCTTGATGTTTGGGGCTTGATGCTTGATGTTTGGGGCTTGATGCTTGATG
>JAOZRQ010000325.1 GCA_029940115.1 Desulfobacterales bacterium | reverse complement strand
CACGTTTCACGCCTCACGTTTCACGCATCACGCCTCACGTTTCACGCCTCACGTTCCACGCCTCACGTTTCACGCCTCACGTTTCACGCCTCACGTTTCACTTCTCGAAAGATGAGGGAGATGGTTCCTCCGTTGACTTCGATGCTGTCGGCGACGGAGTACATGGCGGACAACCCCCGGCCGCCTGCCTGAAGCACGTTCACGTCCTCTATTTTCCTGATGTCATCCGGAAGGTCGAAGCCGGGTCCCTCATCGGATATGTCCATGCGCAATTCTTTGGGCCTGAAAAAGAGGGAGAGATCAACAAACGCATCCGGGTCAAACTGATTTCCGTGACTCACCGCGTTGATCAGGGCCTCGCGCACGGCAAGAAAGATGAGACAGGGGTCCATTCCCCGGGGAATCCAGTCGGGGACACATTGGTGCATGGCCCATCGGCAGGCTTGGTCAGCGGCCTTGTAGGTGGAGGGGAACGGATGATGGAGGCACTCTCCGATGAAGGATGAGGCCTGCCCTCGACATCTTTTATCGGGGGCCTGCCCCCGACGTCTTTTGTCCGGGTGAGGAGTGAAGGACGATTTCATCCTTCCGCCTTCATCCTTCATCCTTCCCAAAGCGATGATCACCATGTCGTCATCCTGTCCCCTTTTTTCCAAGATGTCCTCCAGTATCTCTTGGCTCAAGCCACGAATATGCTCCCTGTCGAGGCGGACGCTTCCTGATGACAATGTCCTGATGATCTCCTCCTTGTCAATGCCGTCGGAGAAGAAAAAGAGATGGGTCTCTGTTCCCGGAGGAAGGGAACCGGGGAAGTCAATCTCCTCACTGAGAAAGAGATGATCCTCCTTCAACAGGCCAAGGCACATCCCGCCACCGGCCAGTTCATGGAAGTTCAGCGACCCGTCCGGATGTCGGGTCACGAGAAGGGCCCCGGGATTTCCCGCGGTGGCGATGTCGAGTCTCTGCCGGCACCTGTCCCAGAGGAGGGCGGTGGCGCAGAGATGGTACTTGCCATAGTTTGATTTGTCCAATTCGCCGTTGATGAGTCTCAGAAGGTTCAGGGGTTTCTGGTTCCTGGCCCAGTTCGATGTGAGCATGCCGAGGAAGATGGCGCTGATGTAGGAGCTCACCACGTTGTGCCCCGAGACGTCCCCCAGGATGATGCCGCATCGTCCTGCCAAGTTGAACCGCCGGCAACAGGCGAGGTCGCCACCGGCGTCTGTCAATGGGGAATAGGCAATGTCAATGGTGTCGCAGGGTTCAGGGCATCCGTACCGGATCAGCTGTTCCTGGGCCTCTCGGACCTGGCTGGCGGTCAGGGCGGACTGGGTGCGTATCTCCTTTCCCCGGGTCCGGTAGGCGGCTGATTCGATCATCTCGGGGACGGATGCCTCAAATTCCCCCTGAGTGAGCACACCGTCGGCGCCGAGCTCGATGGCCAGTTGGAAGGTGTCGGGATCATGCGCCTCGGCGTAGAGAAAGACCAGCACCCTGAGGTGGTCCCGCTTGATCTTGGCCAGTATCCCGAAGCCGTCCATTCCGGAGGTGAACACATTGCTGATGATGATGTGAAAGCGGTTTGGGTGCTTGAGAAACCGCTCATACGCCTCGTCTCCGTTGAACACTCGGGTGACGTTGAAGCCGGTCTGCCTCAGAAACCGCTCATATCGGTCTGCAAGCGTGTCATCCTCCTCGATGAGCAGGATGTGGTGATGTGAAGGCATCATGTCGGGGGACGTGTCCGGCCCCCTCACCTTTGGGAAGCTTGCGGATGGATCCGCCTTGTACTGATCAAGCAGTTCCCTCACTCTCTCGACGTTGATCGGCTTGGGCAGGAAATCGTCTCCTCCCGCCTCAAGACAACGCTGACGGTCTTCTCTCGCGCTCATGGAGGACACGATGATGATCGGGGTGGTCACGCCCATGCGCCGGATCCGCTGGATGGTCTCGAAGCCGTCCATGCCAGGCATGAGCAGATCCATGAAGATCAGGTGAAACTCGGATTCCTGCAAGCGTTCAAGGGCCTCTCTGCCGTTTCGCCCCTCTTCCACAAAGAAGCCTTCTGGTTTGAGAAACTCCTTCAGCAGATCCCTGTTGAACGGGTTGTCATCAACCACCAGAATGCGGGGTTTGGTTGAATGGTCCATGATTTTTTCATCCTTCACATTTCTGGTCCCAACGGTTTTTGTGGTTGCTCCTGAAAGCCGGTCTAAGGGCAGCCTGCCGCAACAATCCCCACAAACCGCGGATGGACGCTGATGGGCCTCGGCACGCAGGCCATCCGCGTTCATCCGCGTTCATCTGCGGATCACCATTCTCAGCCCGTGTCGGAGACCTCAAAAACCGTTGGAACCAGTATTTCATCCTTCACATTCACCTTGTCCGTCCCCGGGAAACGATGACGATCAGGATCATCAGGCATATTCCGAGACCGATGGTGGGATAGCCGACATATTTTCCGGTGGTGATTAGAATATGAAGGCCGGTTCCGACGACCAACAGCCCGAAGATCATCCCTGCAATGATCGCCGGGGTGATCTTGATTTTCTTTTTTCTGTCTTTCCTCTTTTGTCCCATCTCTTTCCTGCTCCACGCTCACGCCTCACGCCTCACGCCCCACGCCCCACGCCCCACGCCTCACGTTTCACGCCCCACGCCCCACGTTTCACGCCTCACGCCTCACGCCTCACGTTTTATATGATCCGCTTCACCGTTCCAAACCCCTGCAAAACGGATTTTCCGATTCCGAGATAATCCGGTATGATGAAATTTGTCTTGAAGATTCCTGTGAATCCTGTCAGAACTTCCCCTTTGAGATGGACGGTCTCCTCTTTGAGCCGAAGTTCAGGGCCGATTTTCTGATCTGTTCCCCAATACCTGTCCCCGACAGGTTCAGGTCGGTAACCGACATATTCTGACATGAAAAGAACATCTCTGAGCAGGTATTTTTTCAGCATCCGGTCCTTTTCCGCGACTGATTTTGTCCGCCGGCATGTCTGACAATCTTTCTGATCCATCCCGATCCAAGGTGACATGAATTGGTAAACATAGGTGTCTGTTGACCAGCCGAATCCCACCTCTTCAATCTGAAGGTTTTTTTCATGAACGGAAATCTGAATTTCATCAATGACGATCTTGTTGAGATTCATGAATATGACCGAAAAAAGGTTCACTGCCTTGTCTGTCAGGGTGATAATGGCCGGGACGGCAGGTTCCCGGTTGATCAGTTTGAACTGTATCAGCGGATATCTGCCTGACCGTTCTCCTGAGGCGTCATAATTGATCACATCATAGTCTTTGAAAAGGTTCCCTATGAACTCTCGAAATTTGGAGATTTGCGAGGGGCCCAGCCTGAGATCCTCGAAAAACAGTATCGCCCTTTTCATTTCCACCCTTTCCCGATTTTTTGCTCTCAAAAACATGCAATCCTCTTTTTATCACATAAAATCAAAAGTTGAAACTTGAAACTTGAAATTTCAATTTCAATCTTTCCATCAATCATTAAGGAATCGGGTCCAAACAACTTTCCCATTTGGATGAACAGACCGTGCGCCCGCATTGGCAGGCGACAGATGAAATGGGCAAGTTATTTGGTCGCCGTTCCTAAGTACCTAGCCATATGTTTTCAGGTATCTGCATTATGAGGGCCAACTTTTCCATTGTGAGCCGCGGATGAACGCAGATGAACGCGGACGGCCTGTCTGTCGCGGGCTCATCCGCGTCCATCCGTGTTCATCCGCGGTTTGGTTTGTGAAAGCTGTCTTCCCAAAAAAAATCCCGAAAAACTTTTGGCCGGGTACTTATGAAACAGACGTTCCGCGCGTGTCATGACCATGGTGTCATGTGTTGAAAAGAGAAAGGTGACTCGTTCAGGCCGCGCATCATGTCGAGCAGGTGGGATCCGGTCTTCTGATCCAGTTTGGCCTGAACTGTGGGCAAGCTCGAACTTCCGTCCCCTCTCCTTCCGAAGTCTGCTGAATCCCTCGACACCGGCTCGGACCCTTTGCTCGCGTCAAGTCCGATTGTGGGATGGTGTTTCAGGTCATGTGACACTTGCAGCAGGTCAGCTCGGACCCTTTGCTCGCGTCAAGTCCGATTGTGGGTGAAACCTCGGCTGATGAAAATTCCCGTTTTCAAGGCGGTCTT
The DNA here is from genome assembly GCA_029940115.1 of Desulfobacterales bacterium. Taxonomy (GTDB): domain Bacteria; phylum Desulfobacterota; class Desulfobacteria; order Desulfobacterales; family 4be13; genus JAOZRQ01. The sequence goes on along the minus strand of JAOZRQ010000325.1, from coordinate 3,718 downwards.
CCGACCGCCATTCGACCCCGGGACTGTTCCGCCATGCCGAAGGCCCCGGATGGGAGGGACGGCCCTCATCCGGGACAGGGCGGGGACAGGAATGGGATCGGTCGGAAATGACCCGAAAAGCTGATTTCTGATTATCAGGCTGATTTTCATCACCCCCAGGTGAAACCTCCGCCCTCACGACGGATGTGGGTGAAACTTTTGTCCCACACGGCGGATGTGGGTGAGACTTTTGTCCCTCACATCTAATCGGCGTTCGAGATTCTGTCAACCCCAACATGCCACCTCCCGTCCGGTCAGTCGACAGCCCGCCGATTAGATGCCGGACCGGACGAGGGTTTCCCCCCAAAAGGAACGAGACCGCCACTTTTCGCACTCCCCTGGTTGAATTCCCATGAGCGCCTGACGCGAGCAGAGGGCCCGAGGCGAAAACCCGGAAAGAATCAGCGTGATCCGTGCAATCAGTGGCAATCCGCGGTTCAAGCTGGCACCGCGGGAGCTCCGACACAAGCAGGCGTCGTGAAACATCTCGCATTCATGGGCGGTTTCCGCCCGAAAACGTGAAACACATTCCCGTGGTTTCCCCACGGGCACGGATTGGGGCGCAAGGCGGGCCTCCGCAGGGCCGAGCCCTGTAAGGCATTTTCGTGGTTTTTTCCAAAAGGCCGCAAAATGTTTCGGTCAATACTTTATAAAGAATGCCAAATAATTTTCTCTGTGTCAAGGATGCCTTTGATGCCAAAAAATTTTGAGGTTTTTTTTGACATGTATCATTTTGTCCTGTACTCAGGAAAATTTAATGTTTTTCAACTCTTTGCCTGTGTACAGGACAAAAAATGAGCGGGAAAAGAAACCCGGCTTTTTCGGGCAGGGAGGAGTCTGCCCGTTTGGGGAAAAGCCGGGAAATCCCGAAAAACTTTTGGCAAATACTTGCTCATGATTTTTTTTGAAAACCCTTCTTGACATTGAAACAATAAGTCTTATCATTTTTAATTCAAGATGGTACAAATTGAAAAATAATTTGTGAATCAACAACTTTGAAGGACGGATGGAATACACGAAGACAGAACATAAGGCCATTGACAACATTCATCAATGGGTTGGGAATTTCGGCTTTTTCCCGGGATCGGTGGGACATGGCACCGCTCAGTACCTCTATCATCTGGTTCTTGAGACGAAACCGGAGTTGGTTGTCGAGATTGGATGCTATCTCGGCTTCTCCACCCTGCATTTAGCCAAAGGCCTGAGGGAGAATGACAGGGGAAGGCTCGTGTCGTTTGATCTAAAAACAGGCTGGGCCTCATGCACCATCCATGAGGCGGGTCTGTCCGATCATGTGGAATTTGTCCAAGGATATTCAGATGTGATGTCAAGAGCGTATCTGACCCATTCGGGGCAAAAGATAGACATTCTCTTTGTGGATGGGGATCATACCTCCAGAGGGTGTGTCCGGGATTTCAACACATTGCATGGGCATATGAGAAACGGAGGATATGTCATATTCCATGACATTTATCCGAAAATGTGCGGTTGGAAAGGCCCCCGTCTGGTATTGGACTGCCTCAAGGCGGCAAAGAGACCTTTGGCTCAATTTGACATCAGGGAACGAACTGATTTGGACCCTTTCGGCGTTGCCGTATGTCGTATGATTTCTCCAGGGAGGAATCCCTTGGTGGCGTGTTCTTGGATGAGAAAAATGGATTTGTGGGTGAAAACGTCAAAGGTCATGAAGCTCATTGAGTTGATGATTTTTGAGGCAAAGTTGCCTGCCAGCCACAGGAATTTTTTACGCAGAATGGGAACGCTTTCAAAAGAAATCTTTCACTCTCGGATTTTGCCCAAATTATGAACGAACTCAGCCCATGGCTCAAGTCATTTCAATGCCCAGATTGTCAATCATCCCAGTTTGACGTTGATGATGAGCAACCGCTTTGTTCCCATTGTGGAAGGGTTTTTGAATGTTCAAAGGGAATATGGCATTTTCTGCCTTCCACTGTTGCTCATCGTGAGGGCAAAGAGAGGGAAAAAGAAGGATGGAAGCGGCGGTTTGAGGATGAGAAGAAGGCCGGCTGGGACCCGCCGCCTGAACTTTATCTGCAATTGCCTCACTATCCATATCCTTATTATGAGGAGGCGGCCAAGTATCTGAAGATCGTTCTGAAATACGGCGGACCGTGGAGAGGAAAGAAGGTTCTGGAACTCGGCGCCGCGGAATGCTGGGCCACCCGTCATTTTTCGGAAGCCGGCGCTGATGCCGTGGCTCTCGACTATGACCCGAGTCGTATGATCAAGGCGCAGATCATACTGGACACCCTGCCCATTCGCTTTCTGCGTTTGCAGGGAGATGGGGAGCATCTGCCGTTTGAAGATGACACATTTGACTGCATTTTCTGCTGTTCAGTGTTGCATCATTTTTTCGATGTGCAGCAGGCAATCCGGGAAATCTCGCGAACTCTGAAACCCGGCGGGATCTTCCTTGGCATTCACGAGGCTTTCAATCCCCCCATTTCACCAGAGGAAAAATCTTGGGAATACACGAGGACACCCTTCTGAACCTCGGATACGGCATCAATGAGCAGTCTTTTACGGCTGGCCATTACCGGAAGATGTTCCGCAGGGCCGGTTTGAAGATGAATCTTCTCAATCCTCGGTGGGACACACGACGTGAGGGTGACGCTCTCATCATAAAGTCAGGAACGGCCCTGCATGACAATCCCCATGTGTTCAATGACGTGTCAAAAGACAAAGGGTTGAAAGGAAAAATCTCACGCTGGCTTTCACGTTCAGGGATATGGCGGATTGCGACACATCCGCGGGTTTTCCCGTTCATCCGCTTTCAGGTGTCCAACTGGGTGCAGACAGAAAAAATCATTGTCGCGAAGAAACCTCCTGTCACTGGCAACATGGTGACTGAAGTTTTGTGGCTCAAGGCGGTCATTCAGGATGAGGCGAGCGGGCCTGTGGAAGCGGCATGGAAAAAGGGGGGAGAGGCTGTCATCGCAACAGACACCTTTATGATCTGGGGATATTTTCACGCCAATCCAAATGATGTCTCTTGGGGTGATGAGGAGAACCCTGATGTCTTTGTCAAGATACAGATTGACCGCGAGGGGACGTTTGTGGATTTTTTTCATGTGTCAGTGCCCGACATCAACGTGTTCTCTGATTGCCCTTATGATGACGCTGTGGACAAGCGGGACACCACCACCATGACGAGACGCCATGTCAGGCAATCTTATGAGACATCCCAAAGAGGAAATTCGGAACCGAAAATGCGGGACTCCCATTCGCCCCACCCTGCAAAATCGGCTGAATTCCAGTTTGCCCATTCCGATTTCCGGATCAGGGCGGGTGCCGTCATCCACACCGATCAGGGAACCACTGATGCCACATGGCACTTTGGCGGGCAAAACACCCTCCCTCGTGGGGACCAGTCTTTCTGGGGATATTTTTGTTCAGGCAAAAAAGAGAATCCAGATGTCTTTGTGAAACTCTGGCTTGACGCATGTGGCAGTATCGACGTGAATTTCTTCCAAGCATCCGCGTCTGACATCGAAGTTCATTCCAAGTTCTCAAAAGATGATCAGCACAAAAACCAAACCACCCGAATCGCAGATGACAAATATGTGAGACATGTATATTGGAAATGAAGAACGTCCATTTTTCGGCATCCTTCATCCATCAGTTTACAGTTTTTTGAGACGAAAAAGTTTGCAGTTCC
>JAOZRQ010000825.1 GCA_029940115.1 Desulfobacterales bacterium | reverse complement strand
CAGGCAGAATCCCGGAATGACAGATGTTCACAGAATCTGACACGTTCAGACAGCTGTCTGACGGGGGGTTCCTTATTTCCGATAATGTCTAATAATGATCCGGCGACTTGGGAAAAATCGACACAGGAATACCCGCCAACATCCATGTCACCTTGTCGGCACACGCGGCAACGGCTTGGTTTGCATGGCCAGTGACATCTCTGAACTTCCTGGCGAGTCTGTTCTCAGGGACAATGCCGGTTCCCACCTCGTTTGAAACCAGAATTACAGGGCATTTGGCCGTTTCAAGCGATCGGATCAGGTCTCGGACATGGTCGTCGATCCTCTCTGATGCCGCCTTGTCCAGAAGGAGATTGCTTATCCAGAGCGTAAGGCAGTCCACAAGGATGATGGCTGACTGAGGACTCTTTTCACGGATCGCGTCCGGCAAACGGATCGGCGTTTCCAGGGTTGACCAGCCAGCCCCCCTTTCCTTCTGATGATTTGCGATTCTCTGCTTCATCTCATCATCTTGGGGAATGCAGGTCGCCAGGAAGAGCCTGCCTGTATCGGGAACTCGTTTCGCCAATTCCAGCGCGTGGCGGCTTTTGCCGCTCCTGCATCCGCCGATGACAAAGGTCACCTTTTCTGATGCCATTTTCCCGTCCCATCCTGAAGCCACTCACCCGGCTTTGCTTTCTTCTTGATCTGCACTGCGCGAAGTTTTCCCACCACCTCAGACGTGGTTCCCTGATTTCCCGCGATCTGTTCATACACGGTTTTTCGGTCTCTGTTTTCCGCGTCCACCACATCCGCCTCTTCCCTGTTGGCACTCCTGAATTTCAGATATCCGTTGTTGTTCTCACCGATGATGCCTTTTGCCTTCAGTTCCATGATGACGGGGATACGCGCCAACATTCGTGCCTTGATGCCTCCAGCAAGAGAAGTGACGCTTATCAGCAATATCCCCGCGAGGGTCATCGTTGACAGAACTTTGCTTGTCATCATTTGAGCTCCTTTCTTTGTCACTCGGTCTCATCAAGTTTCTTGATTGCTGGGTAGCAAGAAACCCGGCTTTTTTCCCGGACGGGCAGATATCCAAACCGCCAAAAAAAGCCGGGTTTCTTTTCCCATTCACTTTTTTTGTCCTGTACACAGATATAATTCTTATCTTTCGGATTGTCAATTCGTTTGTTGATGCAGGGAATATTGTGAGGGAGGTTTGATGGTGATGGCGCGATTAACGTCTATGGTCTGGGGGAATCCAGCCCAGTGGGATCGGTTTGAAATAATGGCTGGGCCGCTCTGCAATGGCCGATTCTGCATATGTCACGGAACTCCCTGAATCCAAGGGGTTACGGGGCCGCTTATTGGGAGAAGCATGAGGCGCTTATGAGGTTGCCGGATGAGAACTGGCAGGAGGTGTGGGTGATGATGACGAAGTTGGGGCGTTCTGTCTGATCATTGCCGACAAGATGCCCATTATTTTTCGTACATCATTAATATGATATTCCTTCAGGTCAATATAAGCACTGCTGTTTTCCAGTTTGAGAAATTTCCATACGTTGCCTGTCGTCACAGCACCGTAGGTCACAGAAACAGGTTTCCCCTCTTTTTCATTGAATATTTGGGAAGCGAGCATTTCTGCGATACAGGCCCCAAATCCGCCTGCGATATTCTCATTTTTTGCTTCCACGATTGCCACGACCGGGGAATTCAGAAAGAACTGTTCTGCCGAGCCGCTGATAATGTAATCACAGAACCCGTTCAGGTTTCTTTGCCTGTCCACACTGAAATCTGTTCCGGAGAAAAAGCTGATTTCATGGTTGAATGATCTTCTCAGTTCAACCAGAACATTCACAATGATCAGTTCCGAACGCGCCTTTTCGGTGTTTATGGCTAGTGCGAGAGGCACGTTCTCATTCAGAGTTGCAGAAAGATGTTCGCTGATGCCGGTCTCCTCTGTCTCTGAGAAGATATCCCGGTTTTCGATTATTGTCAGATCAAATTCTTTTTGCACTGTTTTCAAAGTGAAATCGCTATAGCCCATACTTGACCTTTCAGTATGAAAACATCGTTGATCATTGAATTGTCATGGTCGGGGCGAGAGGATTTGAACCTCCGACCCCTTGAACCCCATTCAAGTG
>JAOZRQ010000824.1 GCA_029940115.1 Desulfobacterales bacterium | reverse complement strand
CTCGCAGTTGGGGATTCTGCCTGTTTGGAAAAAAAGCTTGCCCCCGACGTTTTTTGTCGGGGGCCGGGTTTCTCGCCTTCGCGACTTCTTCGTGACTTTTTGTCCTGTACACAGCTTGAAAATATATGGCCAAGTAGTCACACCAAACAAGCTAAAATTTTTCGTGATGGGTAAACTCGCTGACCTCTCTGCGCTTGGGGGAAGAGGGGCTTTTGGCCGGATATCCGAGGGGGATGAGGGTGACGACGTCATACCCATCCGGAACGGCCAACACCTCCTTTGCCTTGTCATGGTCAAACAGACCCACGATCACCGTGCCAAGCCCGTTATGGTGCGCGGTGAGACAGATGTTCTGTGTGGCGAGGCCGAGATCAAACATGAACCAGTCCCCGAACTTGGTCGTCACCTTGTCCTTATAATACCCGGATGTCCCCAGCTTGCCGCAAAGGGCAAGGAGTACGGGCGCGGCCACTATCGCCTTTGTCGCGGGGTTCTTCGGTACGATGGTTCCCTGAAGCTTCTCCCTTATGGCAGGGTCCTTGATCACGATCACTTCCCAACACTGGGTGTTGTTCCAAGAGGGGGACCATTGGACCGATTCGAGAATCTGGTTCAGGATATCCTCCGGAACGTCTCGTTCCTCATATTTTCGGATGCTTCTTCTTTCCTTTATGACTTCCATGAAATCCATAGGCTTTCACCTCTGTTTTTTCTGAGTATAATGGATTCAGAGGATCCCCGTGAACATGCCCGTGCCCGTAGCCCGTGAACGTGCCGTGAACTTGGACATTCATGAGTACGAGCTACGTTCACGGGCACGAGCTACGTTCACGAGCACGTTCACGGCTTCCCTGAAAAGCGTTATAATCAGTGTTTTGTTTTGCCGCAACTCACTGGCAAAGCGGCATGTTTTATGTTCTTTGCGATTAACACGATTGTCCCCATAAATATGCCTGTATAAACTCCCGCATGTTCCCACCAAACGAACAAAAACCGGTCCGCTTGTTCCTGTGTGATCACCTGTGGCAATCTGTCTCTGATTTTCAATATGTCAATATTGCCAAAAAAGAATGGCAGCAAAATTGACATGAAAACACCGCAAGCAAACGGTATCCATATCTGAGAGGCAATCCTTTGAAGTTTGACTGATGCAAACCAATGTGTTCTGGCAAACAAGAGGATTGCTCCGAATATGACACCTCCTGAGAAGCCGGCTTGTCCGCCGATTCCAATGCCTTGAACAAAAATCCATTTGTCTTTTGCAACGCCTTTGCCGAATACGAAGTATTCTGGACTCAGGGTTACCGTAAACGCGTCATTCAGCATTCCGTAAAGTCCGCCAAGAATGCCGGCAAAGATCAGAAAGGCGTATTCATAAAGTCTTTCACTTTTTCTCTTTTTTCCAATGTCATACCATATGACTATGATAATGAATAGTCCGAATGCCATGATACGATAGGCAAATGGAATGTCATTCAGAAAATCGACGAGGCAACCGATCCAGCCGCGGATTTGCCAATCCGCCGGGAGATTGAAGGGCTGGCAAGGAAGCTTCAGACCTTTCTCCTAATTTTGAACGGGATGACCTTGCATTTCCCGCGTGAAGATTCATCAAGTCTCCTCTTTATGCCCGAGCATCTGCAATAAATCCATCGATTGCCGCATTTGGGGCATATCTCCATGCCGCACCCCACATGGTGGAATCCCCCGGGCATCACATTACAGTCGGGACACCGGCCCTGCCCTTTTCTGAATATCGTGTCCGGACGTTTCTTGTAAGGCACGGGGCTGTATTTTTCCCCATTAATAAGGATGTGACTTTCAACACAGGAAGCCGCGCCGACCATCTCCTTGCCACAAAATTTGCAAACCGCCACTTGTTGTCCATTGGTTGTTTGACCGTTGGGTTGTTGTCTGTTGTCCGATCATAAGGGACTCGGAAAAAACGCATCATCCCATGAGAATTTTCAGAGGAGTGAAATGCTAAAATATCGCCTAGGGCTCATTTCAGCACTCCCTTTCGGAACTGAGTTCCTAAGTGTAAACATGAGCATTTTCAGAGGAGGGGCGTATTTTATAAGTTGGGGGAGTCCCCAAACAGTCTGGAAACTCATTTTGGAATGGATCC
>JAOZRQ010000324.1 GCA_029940115.1 Desulfobacterales bacterium | reverse complement strand
GACTCACAAAGCAGGCTTTGCACTCCGGACAATCTTTTTGCACGACTCACAAAGCGGGCTTTGCACTCCGGACAATCTTTTTGCACGACTCACAAAGCAGGCTTTGCACTCCGGACAATCTTTTTGACTCACAAAGCAGGCTTTGCACTCCGGACAATCTTTTTGTTGAACTCTATATAAGCCGTAAGCTGCCAGTCATCTCCGACGCTCAGAGCTTAGAGCTTACAGCTTAGAGCTATTTACAGCCATCTGTGGATACATACCTTGCTCTCGGTGAAGAAGCGGACCGCCTCTTTCCCTTGGGTGTGCAGGATTCCCATGAAGGAGCCTCTCATTCCGCTGAACGGATAGAAGGCCATGGGGGCGACGATGCCGATGTTGATGCCCACGTTTCCGCTGATCACGTCATACTGGAACTTGCGGGCATAAGCCCCGTTCTGTGTGAAGATGGCATGGCCGTTATGATAGGGGCTTTCGTTGCATATCTCAATGGCGGTGTCGAGATCCTTCACCCGGATGATGCCCATGGTCGGTCCGAAAATCTCCTCCCGGACGATCCGCATGTCCCGGGAGACATTCTCCATGACTGTGGGCCCGAGGAAGCAGGTGTCCGGATAGTCGCCCACGATCTTCTCCGCCTTTCGGCCGTCAACCGTCAAGGTGGCCCCCTCATGGATCCCGATCTCGATGTACTTCAGGATGTTCTCCTTCTTCTTCGCATCCCGAACCGGCCCCATCTGAACCGATTCGTTCAGTCCGTATCCGATCACGATGGATTTTGCCGCAACTGAGAGCTTCTCCACGAAGTCCTTGTAGAAATCGCCTTTGTCATCCACGATGACCAGTGTCTGGCCTGCAAGACAGCGTTGTCCCGCATTGCCGAAGAAGGAGGTCAGCAGACCGGGAATGGTCGCCTTGACATTGCAGTCCGGCATGATGGTGATGATATTGGCCGCGCCGCCTTGGGCAATGCACCGCTTGCCAGTCTTGCCGCATCCCGGATAGATGACATCCTGCATGACTGGCGTGGATCCGACAAAGGTGATCCCCTCAATATCCGGATGTTCCAACATGCCGCCAACCACGGTTCTGCCGCCATGGACCACGTTCCATACGCCCGGCGGAAACCCGGCCTCTTCCACCAGTTCCGTGATCTTGGTCTGGCTGAAAGGAACCTCGCTTGAGGGCTTGACGACCACGGTGTTGCCGGTGGCCACCGCGTAAGGTGCGGACCAGAGGGGGATCATGAAGGGAAAATTGTATGGGCCAATGATGCCGAAGGTGCCGAGGGGCACTCTGATGAGATACTCGTCAATGCCGGACGCGATGTCTTCGGAACTGTCCCCCATCATCATTGTGGGGATGCCGCAGGCCACCTCCACATTTTCAATCCCCCGGCGGGTTTCGCCCCGGGATTCGTCAATGGTCTTTCCATGCTCCTGGGTCTGAACCCGGCTGAGTTCCTCAAAGTTCTCCTCGAGGAGTTGGGCCAGTCTGAAAAGATATCTGGCCCGAGAGACCGCAGGGGTCCTTCTCCAATCCGGAAAAGCCTCCTGTGCCGACTTCACCGCGTCATCTATCTCTTCTTTGGTCGAAATGCCGACTCTTCCGATCGGTTCATGGGTCGTGGGATTCACCACGTCAATATGTTCACCTTTGGACTCCACCCATTCGCCGTCAACATAATTCAAGGCAGTTGGCATGCCTTTGATCGGATCTTCAAGAATTGCCATCGTCTGATTCTCCCCATGTAAATTGAAAATTGAAAATTTGTCGGATGTTCACGCCCCACGTTTCACGCCCCACGTTTCACGCCCCACGTTTCACGCCCCACGTTTCACGCCTCACATCTCACGCCTCACATCTCACGCCTCACAAAGCAAGCTTCCCCGTATTCATGATGTCATTCGGGTCAAGCATCTTTTTCACCTGTCGCAAGAGGGAGACATATCCGGGGTGCGCTCGCTTGTTGATCTCCATCCCGAAGTCAACTGGCGGTTTGTAAGGGATTCCCCCGACATCCAGAACCGTCCTCAGACATTCCACAATCGCGACGCGGGCGTTTTCCGTCTCCTCCTCGCTTTTCTTGTTGAAGGGGATCATGGCCCTGAGCATCCCGTAATGGACGCCTCGATAGTTGGTTACCCGAACCGCAGGGGAAAGATTGTGACCGATGAGGATATCCTTCCACTGGTTGTAAACCGGGGCCCATTTGTTCAGGGGGGTGAAGGTTCCAGGCCAAGAGATGCCGCCGCCAGCCATCTTCGTGTAGTTCTTCGTGGAACCCACGATCTGGCTGGGGAGCTGGGTTCTCGCCCGCAAGGCCTCTTCCGGATAGACGGTCGGTTTCACGGATGTCCCTTTCTTCTGTTCATCCGCGATCACCATCTCCCCTATCTCCTCCCTCGCCTCCTTCTCCTTCTCGGTCCATGAGAAGGTGGTGGCAAAGGAGAACCATTCCGGCGCGTCGTCCGGTTTGGGTCGGTAGGGGTAGGGGATCGGGACCTGTGCCAGCCACCAGGAGACACCGGTCACGTCGTCGCATATCTCATAATTCCCGATGTTCCGCAGATAGGAGGCCATATCCTCGATGTTCTCCGCAGAAACCGTGAAGACCTTCAGCAAGGGCGGAATCGGATGCACTCGAACCCCCAGCTTGGTCACGATGCCGGCAGTTCCCAGCCATCCTTTGAAAAGGCCGTCCAATTGGGGCAGGGGAAGCAGACTGTGCCACGCGTCCTCCTGAATTGCACAGGAGCCGACCCTGACCAGCTCACCGGTGGGGAGAACGACTTCCATGCTGGTGATCTCCTCGCTGTTCAGCCCGTATCTGCCGCTCAGTCCGCCGATGCCGTGGGATATCGCGTTGGACGAGACCGACGCGGAGGGCGGCCCCACCGGCCAGCTCCATCTCAGGCCGTATTTGTAAAGCTCAGTGGCAAATTTGGCATGGGAGACCCCGGGTTCGATGACCGCGTAATGGGATTCCTCATCGATCTGGATAATCTGGTCCATCCGTTTGAGGTCCATCAGGATGCCCCCCTTTTCCGGGATGCACAATCCCCCGATGTTGGTTCCCGCAGTATAGGGGACCACCGGGATCTTCTCGCGATTCGCGAGCTTCATGATCTCCTGAATCTGTTCCACTGTGGTCGGCATGACCACATAATCCGGGTTCTTTCGCTTGACAAATGACAGGTCATAGGAATACGCATATCGGATATGCTTCTCCGCGGTGGCGTTCTTCTCCCCCACGATGGAAGCGAGTTCCTTCAGTATCCCCGCGTCAACCCTTTCTTGGGGCATTTCGGCCATGTTACACTCCCTCCTTAACAAATTAAGGTTTGTTGGCTATCGGTGATGGGCTATCGGCGATGGGCTTATCGGCGATGGGCTATCGGCAATGGGCTTATCGGCGATGGGCTATCGGCAATGGGCTTATCGGCGATGGGCTATCGGCGATGGGCTTATCGGCGACGGGCTATCGGCGACGGGCAGTTGGCAATGTTGTCCCTGGCTGTTTTCAACTCAACTTTCTGGATAAAGGCACCTCCGGAAACCCCTGCCGCACCTCAAGCAGACCGAACATCTCAAGGCTTCCCGCAGAGATGCCTTGCTGACCCCGAAACTCTCTGCCAAGTCCTTTTCAGAAGGCAGACGGTCCCCAGGCGTCAGCTCCCCTCTGAGAATGGCCTGCCGAATCTGATGGACAATATTTTCGGAAATCCTAGAATTTTGCTGGTTTGAACATGATAATGATTCGTGAAACGTGATTCGTGAAACGTGAGGCGAGACACATTTCAAATGGATGTCTCACGCGTCACGTTTCGCAACCGTTGTATTAACAAGCCTGCAATCAATCATTGATCGCTTTATGACATATTAAATTGGGTGTGTCAATAAAAACTTTATAAATTTTTAAACATCTGATATTTAATCTCTGTGTACAGGACAAAAAGTCGGGAAGGGCGCATTCACAAGTTACATTGTCCCGCAGGGACTTGTGAAAGTGGCCCGGCAATTCATTGCCGGGGTCGGACACATTTCGTCGCGCCAATGCGGGCACTGGCATGATTCGCATGTCAATGCCCCCGAAGGACACTCCCATTTGCAGCTCTGGGCTGTGATTGAAAAAATGCCCGACCTGCCGACGAGGATGCCTGCACCATGGGGGATATCGAATGTCAACAACTTTCTTTCCAAGAAACGACACTTTGTTTGACATTTTGAGTTTTTCTTGATACCAAAGGGATTGACACACACGATTTAAAAAATCGTTCTACTTTTGTTTGACGCTTCTGAAACTTTTTTGGGGCCAAAAGAGATGCACAGCCAATCCTTCTTATAAACCATCCTTGCAGTTTCAAAGGATCAAGGAGATTGAGAGTGGATCCCGGGTCAGATGACGGGAACCTCGTCTGAAGGGAACGAAGCCTCGGGGGATTGCCGGTTCCCGCCATTTGCCCGGAATGACAGGTTTGTGTCGGATTTGGGGCATGGGGATTGACACACACGACACCCTGAAACTTTTTTTTGAGGCCAAAAAAGATGCATGGCCAATCCTTACTTATAAGCATCCTTGCAGTTTCAAAGGATCAAGGAGATTGAGAGTGGATTCCGGGTCAAATGGCGGGAACCTCGTCTGAGGGGGATGAAGCCTCGGGGACTGCCGGTTCCCGTCATTTGCCCGTAATGACAGGTTTGTGTTGGATTTGGGGCATGGGACAAAAGTTGATGTGTGGAGGGGGGCCATAAAGTATTCTCCCATTGCAGCTCTTGGCCCGCCGAACGCGGGCACTGGCATGATTCGCATGTCGGTGCCCCGAAGGCGGACACTCCCATTTGCAGCTCGTGGCTGATTGAAGGAATGCCGCCCGACTCTGCCAACGAGGATGCCTGCACCATGAGGGATGACGAATGTCAACAACCTTCCTTCCGGAAAACGACATTTTTTTTGACATCTCAAGTTTTCCCTGATATCAAAGGGAATGAAACGCAAGAAGGGCTGCTCAGTCATTGAGGTTGAAAGGCAATGGGACCGCCCTTCCTGCACTCCCTTTGTTGAGCTCTCCCACGCTTGAGCCGGCATCCTGAAGGCGACATTTTTTTGACATTCCAAGTTTTTCTTGATACTGAAGGGAATGAGACGCAAGAAAGGCTGCTCAGTCATTGAGGTTGAAAGGCAATGAGACCGCCTTTCTTGCACTCCTTTGCTTGAGCTCTCTCACGCTTGAGCCGGCACCCTGAAAGCCTGCGCTGAAGCCGGGGATTGATTTTGGGACGACGGGATTTGAGGCCCCTTCTTATAAACCATCCCTGTAGTTCACAATGGACAAAAGTCTTCTGCCAAAAACTGGACATAAGTTCTTGCACCAACCCAAAAAAATGGTGGCAGATGGCGCGTGGGCAACAATCAAATCTGAACCCCACAAAAACCAACTCACAAACTCACAAACTTGATTTACATGGGAGAGGAAAAATGAGAAACTATTTTTGTTGGCTGGCGTTTTTTGTCATCATTCTGTCCGCGACCCTGTCCCAAGCCGCCGGCCCGGGGCAGGATGTGGAAGCGGCAATTGAGGAGGAGTTCAAGTGGCTCCGGGAGGAGGCCGCGGCCGACTTCGTCACCGTGGCCACGAAGACGAAGATGACCGTTCAGGAGGCCCCGTCCATCGTTTCGGTGATCACCGGCGAGGAAATTCGTAACATGGGCGCGAGAAACCTCGTTGACGTGCTGAGAACCGTGCCGGGGTTCGATCTGATGCAATACACTTATCTGCCTCTGCACAAAATATATGTGCGAGGGCTGACCTCAGCGGATACGATTGAGAAGATGAAAATGATGGTCAACGGGCACACCTTGCAGGACTTTAATCTTGACGCGTTGCCTCTTTCCAACATCAGAAGGATCGAAATCATCCGGGGCCCCGGCTCCGCGCTTTACGGCACGGGTGCGTTTTTGGGTGTGGTCAACATCATCACCAAGCGGGGCGGGGACGAGCCTTCCCGAATCTCCTTGGAATACGGAAGCCATGCCAGCCTGAGACCTCACGGCGAATTCTCATACAAAAAGGATGATCTCAGCGCCTATCTGTATGCCGATCATTACACCACGGACGGATATGACGGAAGAATCGGCCCGGACATGGCGAGCGTTGACCCTGGCATCTTCCCCTCAGCCTCGAGAAGGATGACCGCACACAGGGAACATTATACCTTTCAGACAGACATCCGTTTCAAAAATGTTTACCTCTCCGGTCTTGTCAGCAAACAGGATGCCGAAAATCCGATCAGTATCACTGGCACCCTGACCGATGAGGACAAGCTGGATGTCCTGAACGGGTATGCCGAAATCGGGGCCAAGCTGTTAGTGGCGGAAAAGGGGAATGTGCGGATGAGAGCCTATTATGATCATGATGACGAAAAGTTTGATCTCGAACTTCTTCCCGAGGAGACAGGGGAGGCATATGGTTTTCCTCCGGGCCAAGGCTTTCACGAAGGTTTGCATAGCAAAACCAGCATGTTCGGTGGGGAACTGACCCTTGACTATGAGGCATACCCCGGAATCCAGATGTTGGGAGGAGGAAGTTATGAGGTCACGAAATTGTCCGACACAAAACACCACGCAAACTACAACCCCACCGGGGAGATGGACATCGAGGTTCTCGGAATCACCTATCCCCCCTTTCCGTATCAGCATTTTTCCGGCGGTTTGGCGGACATATCGGACCAGGCAAACTCGCTGCGGGATGCGGAGCAACGGGTCACGGCATTCTACGGGCAGGGTCTCCTTGACCTCAAAAGACTTTTCTCCCTGAAAAGGGGCGTGGAAAACTTGTCGCTGGTGATGGGGCTCAGATATGATCATTACAACACTGTCGGATCTGCCGCGGTCCCGCGCTTCGGCGTCATCTATTCCCCCACGGAAAGGGTCTGGTTCAAGGCGCTCTACGGCGAGGCATTCCGGTCTCCCAGTTTTGTGGAATTGTACCTTCAGAATTCCGCCTCACTCGGAAGGGGGAATCCAGACTTGGATCCCGAAAGGATTCAAACCGCAGAGGGGATGATCGGGTGTCGTCTTACCAAGACCCTCAGAGGCAACCTCACCTTCTTCCATGTCACCAGCAAGGATCTGATTCAATTCTCAATGGAGGAATTCGCATATGTCAATGTTGGCAGGACAGAGTCGGCAGGCGTGGAGGCCGAGCTCAGGTTGAGTTTCGGCAAACATGACTACGCTTACTGCAATTTCACTTGGCAGGATGTGAGAAACACCACGAATGCGACAATTGAGGGGACGGATCAAAGGCAAGGGGATTTCTTCCCGGGAAGCATCCCCGAATTTTACGGAAATATCGGCGTGAACTATGACATGACGGAGAACATCATCGCCAATGTCTCTCTCAATTACACGGGGGAACGGAGGCGAAGCGAGGAAAGAATGTGGGATGCCGAGAAGGGGGAATTGGTGCCGATTGATCTGAGGGATCCGATAAAGGCCCGCACACTGGTCAACGCGTCGCTCATATTCAGAAACTTCGTCAAAGGGCTGGAGATGCAGTTGAGCGGATTCAACCTTTTCGACTCGGATTCCAGAGACCCGGACCCGGACGGATATCTTGAAGAGGACATGCCCCGTCCGGGAAGGACCTTTACGGGAAGGGTGTCGTATTCGTTTTAGGCGTCAGACCCACCGTCAGACCCACGAGGTTTTGAAAATCTCGTAGGTCTGGAGAACTACAGGGATGGAGAACCATAGGGATGGTTTAAAGAAGGGATCCCACGATTCCCTTTCTTATAGAGCTTTCCTGTGTACAGGACAAAAAAAATGATTGGGAAAAGAAACCCGGCTTTTTCTTGCAGTTGGGAGGTCCGCC